>JBAWXP010000043.1:0-8341 GCA_037143995.1 Actinomycetota bacterium | reverse complement strand
GGTTGTACCAACCAAGCAAGAATCGGGGCTTCTATCCCTGCTTCGCGCAGAGCGATTGCTTCTTCAAGCAGCGCCACACCTAAATAATCTGCACCTGCAGAAAGAGCTGCCTTTGCAACAGGGATAAGTCCATGTCCATATGCATCTGCTTTAACCACCGCAAGGAGTTTTCTTCCTGCCGTCTTCTTTAATAGCTCAACATTGTGTTTGATAGCGCTGAGATCAACAATCGCTTCTGCTCTCATCGCTCAACCACCACCATGGCAGAGGCAATACCTGCATCGTGAGAGAGAGATAGGTGCACGCTAGCGCCATCTATTAAATCTGCGATTTCTCCACGAAAGAGAAATTCTGGCTTTCCATTGGGTTGGCTAATGACTTCTGCGTCGTGCCAATGCAGCCCGTGTTCTGGACTAAGAGCTTTATAGAGAGCTTCTTTTGCTGCAAATCGGGCAGCGAGTGATTGGTCAGAAGTACTGCGCTCTGATTCGGTAAAGAGTTTTTCACGAAGACCTGGTGTGCGCTCAAGAGATTCGAGGAATCGCGCAATATCAACGACATCGATGCCGATTCCATCAATCATGCAGGGAAGTCTATAAGGCGTTAGTGGAGTTGGCTATCAGATGGAAAGAATCGATCGATTGCGATGATGAGAACTAAGAGTGCTGACCCCAAAAGTAGGCCGCCGAAAAGGTCTGAGAACCAATGTGTATTGCGGATGAGTGAGACCGTGCAGACGGTCAGCGCAAGTACGCCGACTGCTGCACTTGCAAGCCGCCCACGGTATCTATTGATGTTTGCATATCTGTAGAGGAGATACGCGATAACGCCCCAGATAAGAATTGCATTTGATGCATGTCCACTGGGATATGACATTCCACCTGCATGCAAAATATCGAGACCTAGCCGTGGTTTGGTTCGCCCTAACGCATACTTAAATGCACCGACTACGGCATTTAATGCAATAAAAGCTAGAAGACCTAAATTAACTGGTCGCCATGTTTTAAATCGAATGGCAATGTAGAGGCCGATGATGATGAGAGAAATTCCTGAAACGCTTCGAAGACCTAAGTCATCGAGTCGACGGATGATGAAGTAGGAAAGTCCAGTGAACTTTGGATGGTGCCAATTGTTGAGTTCGCGATCAATACGTACAAGAAAGCCATCTGTCAGAACGATATACGTTGTAAAAAGATATCCAGTAAAGAGCCATGCAGACCAGTTGAGCGCTCGGCGCATCTGCTGCTTGCGGGGATCTACTGACGCGATCATATTTATTCGACTGTGACAGATTTTGCGAGGTTACGTGGTTGATCAACATCGGTTCCACGTGCCACTGCAATTTCGTAGGCAAATACCTGTAGCGGAACAGTTGCAAGCACTGGCTGAAAGAGAGGTGAAGCCACGGGGATACGGATGATGTGTTCGGCTCCGATTACTTCAGCACCTTCTGGTGCGATGACAACCACTCGAGCACCACGTGCTTTCACTTCTTGAATATTGCTGAGCATCTTCTCATCGAGCTGATGTTCGTCAGCTGTCGGCAAAATTGCGATCACAGCAGTGCCTTCTTCAATGAGAGCGATAGGGCCATGTTTAAGTTCGCCGCCTGCAAATCCTTCGGCATGAATATAGGCAAGCTCTTTCAACTTAAGTGCGCCTTCGAGAGCGACCGGGTATTCAATGCCACGACCGAGGAAGAGCACAGTGTTGTTCTTAACGAATTTACGGGTCAGCTCACGTAGCGGCTCGATAGTTTCAAGGATTTGTTCGACTTTGCCTGGAAGCTCGAGCATCTCGTTGTAGAGACCTTTTACTTGTGAATCTGTCAGAGTGCCACGAACTTGAGATAATTTAAGGCCAATGAGATAGACGGCAACAATCTGTGTAAGGAATGCCTTTGTTGATGCCACTGCAATTTCAGGGCCAGCATGTGTATACAAAACTGCATCTGATTCGCGTGGAATAGTCGAAGAGTTTGTATTACATACGGCAAGTACGCGAGCTCCGTTTGCCTTGGCATGGCGCACAGCCATCAAGAGATCCATGGTTTCACCTGATTGTGAGATTGCAATGACGAGTGAATCTTTATCAACGATAGGGTCGCGATAACGATATTCGGAGGCAATCTCAACATCGACGGGGATCTTCGCCCACTTTTCGATTGCATACTTTGCAACCATGCCTGCGTGATACGCAGTGCCACATGCAATTACTGAGATGCGTTTAATTTTCTTGATTTCTTCATCGCTCATATGTAGTTCATCGAGTAGAACTTGGTCGTTATCGCTCAGGCGACCAATCAAGGTATCTGCGATTGCCTTAGGTTGATCGAAAATCTCCTTGAGCATAAAGTGGGCAAAGCCGCCCTTTTGCGCAGCTGCTGCATCCCATGTGATTTCATATTCTTTCAGTGGCAGTGACTTTCCATCTAGATCACAGATCGAAATGCCATCAGGGCTGATTGTGACAACTTCATCTTGCCCAAGTTCGACAGCACGCTTTGTGTAATCGATAAATGCTGCAACATCGGATGCCAAGAAGTTCTCGCCATCACCAAGACCTGCAACCAAAGGTGAATTGCGACGCACGCCAACAATGGTCTGTGGAGCATCGGCATGGATTGCAAGAAGCGTGAAAGAACCACGCAAGCGCTTTACAGCAGCGCGCATTGCGGCGGTGAGATCACCGTTGTGTTCCTTACGAAGATCTGAGAGTAAGTGGGCTACAGATTCAGTATCTGTCTCAGATTCAAAGGTGTGGCCACGCTTTTCAAGTTCGGCTTTAAGCTCGGCATAATTTTCAATGATGCCGTTGTGAATAACTGCAAGCTTGCCCTCATTATCTAAATGAGGATGTGCATTGCGATCTGTTGGTCCGCCATGTGTTGCCCAGCGAGTGTGGCCGATTCCAGAGTGAACAGTTGGAAGGTTTGCAGGAAGTGCTGCCTCAAGATTTGAAAGTTTTCCTGCGCGCTTTTCTACAAAGAGTGAAGTGCCGGTACCGAGTGCAATTCCTGCTGAGTCATATCCGCGATATTCAAGGCGACGAAGACCTTCGACGATAGGCGTGAATGCAGATTGTGGACCTGTGTAACCCACGATTCCGCACACGAATTAGTTCCCCAGTTCTGCCTTAACAACTGCAGCAAGTGATGCTGCAATTTCTTGTGCAAGGTTATCACTCGAGGCTTCCACCATGACTCTAATGAGTGGTTCGGTGCCAGATGCGCGCAGTAATACTCGCCCTGCATCTCCTAGAGTTGATTCTGCCTTAGCCACTGCATCGGTGATCGCTTGTGATGACGCAAGCTTCTCTTTTGCAACGTTAGGAACATTAATCAAGACTTGAGGAAAGCGCTTCATCGTTGCAGCAAGATCTGCAAGGGATTTCTTAGTGCGAGCAACTTCTTGAGCAAGTTGGAGCGCTGTAAGAATTCCATCGCCTGTATTGGCAAACTCGCGCATAATCAAATGTCCCGATTGTTCGCCACCCAATGAGAAATCTCCTTCAAGCATCTTCTCAAGGACATAGCGATCGCCCACTGCAGTAGTGATTACTTCGATGCCAGCTTCTTTCATGGCATGCATAAATCCAAGATTGCTCATGACTGTTCCAACAATGGTGTTGGACTTCAGCGCACCGCGCTCTTTAAATCCGCGAGCAAGAATTGTCATGATTGCATCGCCATCGATGATGTTTCCTTTGGCATCAACTGCAAGGCAGCGATCTGCATCGCCATCATGAGCGATTCCAAAATCTGCACCCTCTTTAACTACACGTGCCTGTAAATCTTCAAGGTGGGTAGAGCCACAGTTCTCGTTGATATTCCATCCATCAGGTGTGTGATGGATCGCGATAACTGTTGCTCCGGCTTTTTCATATGCGCGAGGGCCAACAACTGATGAAGCACCGTTGGCGCAATCAACCACAATTTTTAGGCCTTTAAGCGGAGTAGAAACTGATGCAAGTAAGTGATCGAGATAGCGAGCGCTAGCGCTTTCATCAAAGGTAATACGGCCAACGGCGCGACCTGTGGGTCTTGTCCATGGCTCGCCCATACGCTTTTCAATCGCTGCCTCGATTGCATCATCGAGCTTTCCACCACCACGTGAGAATAATTTGATTCCGTTATCAGGCATTGGATTATGGGATGCAGAAATCATGACGCCAAGATCTGCACCAGTTTCGGCAACAAGAAAGGCGATTGCTGGAGTTGGTAGAACACCTACGCGATAGACATCTACGCCTGCACTTGCAAGACCTGCAGCTACTGCTGCTTCTAGAAATTCTCCGGACGCACGTGAATCTTGGCCGACGATTGCACGCGGGCGCTTGCCCTTATTTGATGAACTTTCAACGAGGATGTGTGCCGCTGCTACTGCAACATCAACTGCGATTTCAGCTGTGAGATTTTCGCTATTGGCTAAAGCACGAATCCCGTCTGTTCCAAAGAGAGCCGCCATGTTGATTTACCGGAAATGTGAAATTTCCGGATATCCGACTCCTTTACTGCTGGAACGAACGGGATATCGAGATAAAAATATTAACGCTTTGAGTACTGTGAACGCTTACGCGCCTTCTTCAGACCGTACTTCTTGCGTTCGATAACGCGAGCATCGCGCTTGAGGAAGCCAGCCTTCTTAAGAGCTGGACGGTTTGCCTCTGTATCGATCTCGTTGAGTGAACGAGCAACGCCGAGGCGAAGTGCTCCAGCTTGACCAGAAACTCCACCACCGTTGATGCGTGCAAATACATCGTATGTATTTTCAGCACCTACTGTGCGAAATGGCTCTGATACCAATTGCTGGTGAACCTTATTTGGGAAATAACCTTCGAGAGTCTTGCCGTTAACAACCCAGCGACCTGTACCTGGCACTAAGCGAACGCGTGCAACTGCTTCCTTACGGCGACCTGTACCAGCACCTGGTGCTGTGATTGCCTTGCGATTAGTTGCTGCGGCTGGTGTTGATGAAGAGTAAGAAGTAGGTGTCTCTGTCTCGTCGATCTCGTTGAAAGTTGTATCTGACATATCTTTTTCTTATCCCTTACTTCGCTACTTGAGAAACTTGAGTGAATACATATGGTGTTGGTGCTTGTGCGCCGTGAGGATGCTCTGGACCTGCGTAGACCTTGAGCTTTGATGCTACCTGCGCACCAAGACGGTTCTTTGGAAGCATTCCCTTGATTGCCTTTTCAACAGCGCGTGTTGGGTGCTTCTCAATAAGCTCGCCGTAGACAGTCGATGTTAAACCGCCTGGGAAACCTGAGTGGTGGTGTGCAAACTTTGTTGTTGCCTTTGTTCCAGAGAGTGCAATCTTCTCTGCATTGATGATGACTACGAAGTCACCCATATCCATGTGTGGAGCAAATGTTGCTTTGTGCTTTCCACGAAGAAGAACAGCAGCATGTGTTGCAAGACGACCGAGCACAACATCTTGTGCATCGATAACGTGCCACTTACGGACGACGTCTCCTGCCTTAGGGCTATATGTACGCATGCTTTATTACCTTCTTCTTCATCATTTGAACTTAGGGACTTTCATTTCGCACCGTGCTGGTGCAGGGGTGCTACTTTACCCGCCCTGCTAGGCCCGAGCCAAATCGGCTTATGAGGGGAAATCAGCCCCTACCCACGCTTAGAAACAGTGATTTTCGCCCGTTCTAGGAGCTGATCATCACTTGGATAATCCACTTGATACAGGGTCAATCCACGGGCTGGAAATACCAATGAATCTGAGACTCGCTCTTTATTGGCCAATAACTCTGACATCCAGATCGGCTCTTTGCGACCGTCGGCAACGCAGACAACTGCGCCCACAAGATTGCGCACCATGGAATAGCAGAATGCATCGGCGACTATATCTGCAACGAGTAGACCATCTTCGCTTCGCTTCCACTCGTATTTTTCGAGTGAGCGAATCGTTGTGCTGCCTTCGCGGTATTTACAGAATGCAGCAAAATCATGATGACCCAGAACAAGCTTGCTCGCCTCATTCATGCGATCGACATCGAGGGGGCGATACCACGAGGCGACATCGTGGCGAGAAAGAGGTGGGATTACATCGTTATTGTCGATGAGCTTGTAGACATAGTGGCGACGTAACGCCGAGAAGCGCGCATGGAAACCTGCAGGTGCATCGGAGATAGCCATGATGCGCACATCTTCATCGAGAATACGGTTGAGTTTGTATCTAAAATCCTTGTAGTTCAAATCTCCATCAAACATTGCATCGGGAACATCTACGTGGATTACCTGACCTGTTGCGTGAACTCCGGCATCTGTGCGGCCTGCAACGATGGATTCAGTATCTACTCGCGAGATGCGTGAAATTGCTTCTTCAACAAGATCTTGCAAAGTTCGACGATCTGGTTGTGCGCCCCACCCATAAAAGTTGGTGCCGTCGTAGGCGATATCTATCCTTAAACGACGAAACCCACTCTCGGGATAGAGAGTGGGTTTGGCCATAAGAATTACGCTATTTGAACGTACTGATTACTTCTCTGTTACGAGTTCGATCACTGCCATAGGAGCGTTATCGCCCTTACGTGGACCGATCTTTGTAATACGTGTATATCCACCTTCGCGGTTAGCAAAAGTTGGAGCGATCACTGTAAAGAGGTTATGAACAACGCTCTTATTAGCAATACGTGCCATCACTTGACGACGAGCTGGTAGATCGCCCTTCTTACCGAAGGTGATTAACTTTTCAGCAAGTGGACGAAGACGCTTCGCCTTTGCTTCAGTAGTTGTGATCTTTCCGTGCTCGAACAACTGCTCAGCAAGAGTACGAAGAATCAAGCGCTCGTGTGATGGGCCTGAACCCAGACGAGGACCTTTAGTTGGCTTTGGCATTGTCTTCTCCCTTATGCCTGATCTGCGTCAGCGAAGTCTTCATCTGACACGTTGTAGTTCTGGTGTTGTGATGGATCGAATCCTGCTGGGCTGTCCTTAAGAGACATTCCCATTGATACAAGCTTCGCCTTGATCTCGTCGATTGACTTAGATCCAAAGTTACGGATATCAAGCAAGTCAGCCTCTGAACGGTTAACAAGCTCTCCCACTGTGTGAATGCCTTCGCGCTTCAAGCAGTTGTATGAACGAACTGTGAGATCGAGATCTTCGATGGGAAGAGCAAGATCTGCAGCAAGGGCAGCATCCATAACAGATGGCCCCATCTCGATACCTTCAGCATCAAGATTGAGTTCGCGTGCAAGACCGAAGAGTTCAACAAGTGTCTTTCCAGCTGATGCAACAGCATCGCGTGGCTTCATTGATGGCTTTGTCTCGACATCAACAACAAGACGATCGAAGTCTGTGCGCTGTTCTACACGAGTTGCTTCGACCTTGTAGGTAACCTTCAAAACTGGTGAATAGATTGAGTCAACAGGAATGCGACCGATCTCTGCTCCAGCTTGCTTGTTCTGAACTGCTGTCACGTAACCGCGACCGCGCTCGACTGTAAGTTCGATTTCGAGGTTTGCCTTGCCATTAAGTGTTGCGATGTGGAGTTCAGGGTTGTGAACTTCTACGCCACTTGGAACAGCAATATCAGCACCTGTGACAGCGCCTGCACCTGACTTGCGGATGTAGATAACTGAAGGCTCATCGTTATCGCTTGAAAGAACGAGGTTCTTAATGTTCAAGACGATATCTGTGAGGTCTTCCTTTACACCTTCAAGTGTTGTGAACTCGTGGAGAGCTCCAGCAACGCGAATGCTTGTCACTGCTGCACCTGGAATAGATGAAAGCAGCGTACGGCGCATTGAGTTGCCGAGTGTGTAGCCGAAACCTGGCTCAAGCGGTTCAATGATGAATCGTGAGCGGTTCTCGGAAATTACTTCTTCGCTAAGCGTTGGGCGTTGTGCAATTAGCACTGGTGCTCCTCTTTCTTCTCGCGGAAATCCACTATTTGATTTCCTCTAGGGGGTCGAAAAAATTACTTGCTGTAGAGCTCAACGATGAGCTGTTCTTGAACCTGTGTATCGATAATTGATCGAGCAGGTACACCGTGGATGATGATGCGCATCTGTGCTGCAACAACTTCCATCCACGCTGGAACAGACTTCTCACCGAACTCTGCGCTTGCGACGATAAATGGTGTGAGGTCGTGTGACTTTGGAAGAACATCGATGATGTCCATTGGAGTCACGCGGAATGAAGGAATGTTTACCTTCTTACCATTTACAAGGAAGTGACCGTGGCGAACCATCTGGCGCGCCATGTCACGTGACTTTGCAAATCCTGCGCGGAATACGACGTTATCAAGACGTGTCTCAAGGATGACGAGAAGGTTTTCACCAGTCTTGCCCTGCTTGCGGTTTGCCTCTTCGTAGTAAC
>JBAWXP010000042.1:0-8825 GCA_037143995.1 Actinomycetota bacterium | reverse complement strand
GTAGCGACATTATCTGAGATGGTCATATGTGGAAAGAGACCGATTTGCTGAATAACGTAACCAATATTGCGGCGAAGTTCGTGTGCCGGAGTCTTGGTGACATCTTGCCCGCCAATCACAATGCGACCCGATGTAGGTTCGATAATGCGGTTAATCATCTTCATTGTCGTTGTCTTACCGCAGCCAGAGGGACCTACGAAGACGACACATTCACCAGCTGGAATCACCAAATCGAATTCGGAGACTGCATCCTTTGCTGTATTTGGATATCGCTTGGTGAGTTTCTCAAGACGAATTTCTTGTCCATGAGTTGTATTAGACACGGAGCCCCCTTGGAGTTGTAACGCGACGAACTATGACAAAAAGACCATCAAAGATAAGAGCAAGGATGGTGATTCCAAATGCTCCAACAAGTGTTTGATTCATTGAGTTAAATGAGCCTAGATTTGCCAGGCCGCTGAAGAGATAATCTCCTAGCCCTGGGCCACCTACGTACGCAGCAATAGCCGAGATTCCGAAGATCAACATTGCTGAAACGCGAATTCCCACGACGATTACTGGCCATGCAAGTGGAAATTGAATCTTGCGAAGTACTGTCAGTGGCTTCATGCCCATCGCTGCAGCAGATTCCATCACCGCCGGTTCAACTGAGCGAAGTCCCACAATCGTGTTTCGAACCACTGGCAATTGCCCATAGAGAACGAGTGCAATCACAGCGGGCAACCACCCAAGGCCAAATGGGCCGATGAAGAAGATAAACATTGCAAGCGATGGAATGGTGAAGATAACTGACCAGAACCCAGTGACTGCTTCAGATACTGCAGTTGATTTCCACACCACAAGCCCTGTGAAGATTGCAGTAAGTGAGACGATCGCCATAACAAGTAAGACAAGTTCAATCTGAGCAAGGACTGCTCGTAATATTTTTTCATGTTGAATATTGATAAATTGAAAGAGGTTCGGCGGCGTGAGCGGCACGATGATGTCTTCCAAGCGATTCATGAGCGCCATATTGCTCCAAGGTGCATGGGTGTTGCAATAGGCGCACCAAGAGTTGTACTGTCTGCAACATGCCTAATACCCCCGTTAGAAATAACGGATTAGAGCGAGATCTCGAAATTATCGAGGCAGTCGCTGCGGCCTCCCCCATTCCTCAGCGCAATGGCGACTTAGCAATCACCACAAAGCGAGAGAAGAGCCAAGTTTCGCGAGCAATATCGCGTTTATTAGATAACGGATTGTTATTACGGCAAGGCTCAGGGGTGATTGTTGGCCCACGACTCTATGCAATCGCGCGTTATACATTCGAAGCGCAACTTGTTACCGCAGCTCGGGGTGAATTACATGGCCTTGTTCATAAGTTAGGCGAGACCGTGCACCTGACTGTTCTGCAAGGTTTAGAAGTTGTCACGATTCATTCTGAATCTCCGGCACATGGTTTCCGCGCATTAAGTTGGATGGGCGTAACCGCACCCTCTTATATGACATCTTCGGGTCGAGTGCTTTTATCCGCGCTAGCAGATGATCAAATCGAAAGAATTTATCCAGCGACAAAGAAGATTGATGGTGCCCCGCCACTGTGTCTAACAAAGAGTGGGGCCGAGCTCATCACCGTTATTCAAAAAATTCGCAAAGATGGGTATGCAACTGTGATTGAAGAGTACGAACCAGGACTTGTTGGAGCATCTGTTCCTGTTCGTGATTTCAATGGTTCAATTGTCGCTGCGATAAATGTTGCCGCCCCCAAGGCCCGTTTTGAACCACATCTGATTGCAGCAGCAAAAGAGATGAAGAAGGCAGCAGATCGAATTACCCACTCACTCATATCGGTTAACTAACGCAAAGGCAGATGATGAACGCATTCACACTCACACCAGGCTCAGTCAATATTCGATTTGGAGCTGGTTCTGTTTCGCAACTGCCTGAAGTTATAGCTGGATTACATAAGAAGAAGGTCTTTATCGTCACAGACCCTGGCGTTGCAGCTGCTGGAGTTCTTTCAAAGGTGGAAGCAATACTTGCTAGCGCGGGCATAGAGACAGCGTCTTACGCTGATATCAAGCCCAACCCAACAACCACTCTTATCGATGCAGCTGCAAAAGTTGGAGTTGCATTTGGAGCCGATTGCATCGTGGCCCTCGGTGGAGGTTCATCGCTTGATTCATCCAAGGGAATTGCACTTGTAGTTGCTAACCCAACATTTTCATCGGCAAAGTTTGATTACTCAATTACTCCAGATCGCCCAGCAGTACCCATCATTGCAATTCCAACAACCTCTGGTACGGGCTCTGAGACAAATAACTGGGGCGTTATCGATGACCCAATCCGTCAATGTAAGTTCTATGTGGGAGATGCCAGCACCACACCTATCGCTGCAATCCTTGATCCAGAATTAACTATCGGATTACCTCCTCGCCCAACTGCTGGTACTGGAATTGATGCGCTTACTCATGCAATTGAATCCCTTACTTCAAAAGGTCGCACACCTGTTTCGGCAGCCTATGCACATGAAGCAATTAAGTTGATTTCACAGGCCCTGCCTATTGCGGTGAAAGGAGGCACCAACGTTGATGCCCGCGGCGATATGTTGATGGGTGCGCACCTGGCAGGACTTGCACTCACACTCTCTGGCCTTGGACTTGTCCACGGAATTGCGCATTCAGTATCTGCTCACGTTGGTGCAGCTCACGGTGAAGCACTTGCAACTGTATTGCCTGAGGTTATGCAATTTAACTCTCGCGAAGTTTCAGATATCTACGCATCTGTCGGAAACGATATGGGCGTATCTGCAAACTCAGCCACGGCGATCGAAGCTGTACGCGATTTATCAGATTCGATCAATATCCGTAATTCCCTTTCTCATTACGGCGTGAAGCAAGAGATGATCGGGGATATCGCAAAGACAGTCCTTGCGGATTCTGTGACCAGCAATAATCCGATTGCTCCTACCGAGAGCGAAGTTCTCGGAATCCTCACATCACGCCTCTAATCCGGTCGCTCTGATGTAGTTGAAATTTCAACTACTTTAGGTTATCCTTACCGCATGAGTCAGATGCCAGCCCTCTATATCGGTCACGGTGCACCGATGTTGCTCGATGATCCAATCTGGTCATCAGAGATTGCAGGAATTACACAGAAGTTTGAAAAGCCGAAAGCAATTTTGATTGTCTCGGCCCACTGGGAATCCGCACCGATTTCAATTACATCGCCAGTAGCAGGCACTCCCCTGGTCTATGACTTTGGTGGCTTTGCTCAAAAGTTTTATGAGATGACATATGTGACACCTGATGCATCAGCGCTTGCAGCTCGCATTTCCGCCATGATGCCCGATAACGAAACGCTTCATGAATCCAAACGCGGACTCGATCACGGCGCATGGGTGCCTCTCAAGATTATGTATCCAGATGCAGATATTCCAGTCCTACAACTTTCCATGCCAACATCAGATCCAGGAAAATTGATTGAGCTCGGCAAACGACTTCGCCCATTACGCGATGAAGGCGTACTCATTGTGGGTTCTGGATTTATGACCCACGGACTTCCATTTATTCGGGATTGGTCGATCGATGCACAGGCCCCAGGCTGGTCCTCTGACTTTGATCAATGGGCGGCTGATGCAATCTCCCGAGGCGATGTAGACATGCTCGCCTCATATAAGGATTTAGCTCCAGCTGTGAACTATGCGCATCCCACTGTTGAACACTTCACACCGCTCTTTGTCACACTGGGTGCTGCAACAGAGGCCGACGCTATTCCAGAAACGCTCATTGAAGGGTTCTGGATGGGGCTCTCTAAGCGCTCTTTACTGGTGGCTTAAGCCAATTACTTCGAAATGCGGTCTCTGAAAGTAAAAGTTAGACTCCACCACTATGTCAATCCTTCAATGGCTCTTTGAAGCCACCATTCATTTCGGTTCCAAGTCCATAGCTGTCCGCGAAATTATCGGCGGCGTTCTTGGCCTATCTAGCGCAATCCTTGGTGCACGACGACGTGTAAGCGCTTGGCCAGTAGGCATCATCGGCGATGCCCTTCTCTTTACAGTTTTTCTCGGCGCCGTCTTCTCATTCGGTGACACAACACAACACGCAAACTTCTATGGTCAAGCAAGTCGCAACCTCCTCTTAATCATCGTCAGCGCATATGGATGGGTTCGTTGGGTACATCACAAGCGCACTGGAATTGCAGGCGCTCCGCCAGTAACTCCACGATGGACAACCTCAAAGGAAAAATTAGTTCTTCTTCCTGCAATCGCTATCTTCTTTACTATCGCGTATCAAATTTTCAAGGGTCTTGGCGAAAGTGGTCAGTGGCTCTTCGTTGACACATGGATCTTCACAGGAACCGCACTTGCTACATATGGCATGAGCCGCGGTTATGTTGAGTTCTGGCTTGTCTGGGTTGCAGTCGATGCAGTCGGTGTTCCATTTGCATTTAAAAATGGTTACTACCCAACAGGTACTTTATATGCGATCTATCTCCCATTTGTTATCTGGGGATTCTTCTCATGGCTACGTATCTCAAAGAGAGAAGC
This sequence comes from Actinomycetota bacterium, assembly GCA_037143995.1. Classification (GTDB taxonomy): domain Bacteria; phylum Actinomycetota; class Actinomycetes; order Nanopelagicales; family Nanopelagicaceae; genus Planktophila. The sequence continues at coordinate 4,294 of JBAWXP010000042.1, read as the reverse complement.
AGTCACTATTTAACTAGTTCTTATAAGAAATCCCTCGGTCTGACTACAGGCCGAGGGATTTTTTATGTCCTTACAAATTTTCCAAACTTTTCCACATGTGTGCACAAATTCACCATCCATTAGCTTTTAAAGGCCTAGTTTTCGCGCACTTCGCTTCCAGATCTCATTGGGCTCCGTCACTGACTTCCCCCCAATATTCCGCCACAACCGTGGTGGATGAGAGAAGGGAGGAGCTATGAAGACATCAGATTGGCTTGAAATTGTTTCGTGCGTGAGCAGATTGATATTTCTATTCTTGGAAATAGAGAATGCCCGCCGCGACAACGACGGGCACTCTGATACTTCTTAGCGGAAGTTGGACACCGTTCTGAGAATTCTCAGGGCGGTGTTTCCATGTAAAAGGTAGCACTTCTTTAGGCAATGAAAGCCTATCGGTGACACAATTTTCATAAGTGAAAGAGAAATCCCCCAACCTGTAACCAAGTCGAGGGATTTCTTTACTAAGAGTTACTTTTTAGCTGCAACCAGATGTGTTTCCACAACCTTCGCATACAAAGCATGCACCTGACATACGCATCTTCACGCCACATGTCATACACATTGGTGCATCAGATTTGATTCCCATTGATTCAAGGAGATCGGAGGATGAACCAATTGTCTGCGTTAAAGCAACGGATACAGGAGCCGCGGATTTAGCTGGAACCTCTGCCACATTTGTCTTAGCTTTTGGCTCGGACATTGCAGGCGCAGCTACCGCCGCAGGAGCAACCGCTTTTGGGGTATCGGTTTCCTTTGCGATTGGTGCGTACTCGCCACCATTATCAAGTGCTGCTGCACGCTCTGCTGATGTGTAGAGACCCATTGCTGAACGCTGTTCGAATGGAAGGTAATCAAGTGCCAAGCGACGGAAGATGTAATCCATCATTGACTGTGCGATACGAATATCTGCATCATCTGTCATACCTGCTGGTTCGAAGCGAAGGTTGGTGAACTTCTCAACGAATGTCTCGAGAGGTACTCCGTATTGAAGACCAATCGATACTGCGATTGAGAATGCATCCATCACACCTGCAAGAGTTGAACCCTGCTTGCCGAGCTTGAGGAATACCTCACCGAGTGCACCATCAGCGTATGCACCAGCGGTCATGTAACCCTCTGCGCCTCCGACTGAGAATGATGTTGTTGTTGATGGACGTGACTTTGGAAGGCGCTTACGAACTGGTTCTGCCGCAGCTTCAACAGGTGCTTCCTTCTTCTTAGCCTTTCCATCTGAAAGTGGCTGACCAACTTTGCAGTTATCGCGATAGACAGCAAGTGCTTTGATGCCCATGCGCCATGCCTCGAGGTGTACTTCTTCAACTTCTTCAACAGTTGCATCCTCTGGGAGGTTTACTGTCTTTGAAATTGCACCTGACAAGAACGGCTGGCATGCAGCCATCATGCGCACGTGGCCCATTGGAGCAATTGAACGTGCACCGAGTGCGCAGTCAAATACTTCGTAGTGCTCTGGCTTTAAGCCAGGTGCATCGATGACATGGCCATTGGCAGCGATAAATTCAACAATCGCTTCGATGGTCTCTTCTGTATATCCGAGCTTACGAAGTGCCTGTGGAACTGTCTGGTTAACGATCTGCATAGATCCGCCACCGACAAGCTTCTTGAACTTAACGAGTGAGAAGTCAGGTTCGATACCAGTTGTATCGCAATCCATCATCAAACCAATTGTTCCTGTTGGTGCAAGAACTGAGATCTGCGCGTTGCGCCATCCGTTCTTATCTCCTGTTGCAAGGCATGCATCCCACGCCTTATTTGCTTCATTCCATACATCGATATCGAGTGTGGTCTCCTGCTTTGCAGCAGATGAAGCAGCAGCGTGCTTGCGCATAACGCGTGCATGTGGCTTAGCATTTTGTGCAAAACCTGCATATGGTCCAACGATGCCTGCAAGTTCTGCAGAACGCTTATATGTTGTTCCAGAGAGCAATGAGGTGATTGAACCAGCTAGAGCGCGGCCACCTTCTGAGTCGTATGCAAGACCTGATGCCATAAGGAGCGCGCCAAGGTTTGCATATCCAATTCCGAGCTGACGGAAGGCACGAGTTGTGTCGCCAATCGCCTCAGTTGGGAAATCTGCGAAACAGATTGAGATATCCATCGCAGTGATGATCAGATCTGATGCCTTTGCAAATGTCTTTGCATCAAATGAACCATCGCTCTTGAGGAACTTCATCAAGTTCAATGAAGCCAAGTTACATGATGAGTTATCGAGTGACATGTACTCAGAGCAAGGGTTTGACGCATTGATGCGACCTGTCTCTGGGGTTGTGTGCCAATCATTGATGGTGTCATCAAATTGAACTCCAGGATCAGCACATGCCCATGCAGCTTGTGCAATCTTTGTGAAGAGTTCGCGCGCATCTACGGTGTCAATTACTTCACCAGTTGAACGTGCTGTGAGACCAAACTGCTCTCCGTTTTCAACGGCCTTCATAAACTTATCTGAGAGGCGCACTGAGTTGTTTGCATTCTGGTACTGGACAGAGATGATGTCTTTTCCACCAAGGTCCATATCAAAGCCAGCATCACGAAGGGCGCGAATCTTGTCCTCTTCATTGACCTTGGTCTCGATAAATTCTTCGATATCTGGGTGATCCACATCGAGAACAACCATCTTTGCTGCGCGACGGGTTGCGCCACCAGATTTGATTGTTCCAGCCGATGCGTCAGCACCACGCATAAATGAAACTGGGCCTGAGGCTGTTCCACCTGACTTAAGAAGTTCCTTTGAAGAACGGATACGTGACAAGTTAAGACCGGCACCAGAACCGCCCTTAAAGATCATTCCTTCTTCGCGATACCAGTTAAGAATTGAATCCATCGTGTCATCAACAGACAAGATAAAGCAGGCAGAGACTTGCTGTGGGGCAGCAGTTCCGACGTTAAACCAAACAGGGGAGTTGAAAGAGAAGATTTGGTGCATGAGCATATGTGTGAGTTCGTGCTCGAAAATTGTTGCATCGTTATCTGTAGCAAAGTAACCGAACTCTTTTCCGGCCTTTGTATAGGTAAGTACAACGCGATCGATGACCTGCTTAAGAGACCATTCGCGATTTTCGGCACCGACTGCGCCACGGAAATATTTGGTTGTTACGATCGTTGAAGCATTTACTGACCAGAAGTCAGGAAATTCAACGCCGTGTTGTTCAAATACAGTCTCACCGGTTTTCCAGTTTGACTGAACAACGTCGCGTCGTTCCCACTTGACTTCATCGTAAGGATGAACTCCCTCAGTTGTATAAATGCGTTCGATCGTTAAGCCCTTACCCTTTACGGTGTTATGAGCTTTGATCTTTATTGGTCGATTGATGACCGTATCTGACATGTGTTATTTCCCCGTCTTCTGTTGAACTGTTGATGTGTTAGCTGGTGTTCGTACTTGTGTTGCATTTGTTGCATTTGTTGCACTCGAAGGAAGGGCGCGGAGAAGTGCTATCTCACCTTCGAAATCTTCAAGGGAGGCAAAGTTACGGTACACAGACGCGTATCGGAGGTAGGCAACCTCATCGAGTTCGCGGAGTGGCGCAAGGATTGCCATTCCTACTTCTTGAGCTTCAATTTCTGCCTGTCCAGTTCCGCGAAGGGTCTCTTCGACTCGTTGGGCCAGCAAAACTAAATCATCTTCATCTACTGGGCGACCTTGGCAGGCTTTACGCACGCCGACAAGAACTTTCTCGCGGCTAAATGGCTCGGTAGCCCCTGATCGCTTGATGATGTTGAGCAGTGCAACCTCTTGGGTTGAAAATCGCTGGCCACACTTTGGGCATTCGCGGCGGCGGCGGATTTCTGTGCCATCAACGACGGGGCGGGAGTCGACGACTCGTGAATCATCGTGTCTGCAGAACGGGCAAATCATCTCGGCGTGTCTCCCTTCGAATACTCAACTTTTCCCAAATTCGGGTGTATTGGTGAACTGCGAAAACTACCGTAAAAACACTACTAATGGAAGTTTTAACGCCGCCGACCCCTACATATAGTGGGAACTATAAAGTATTTCTTGAGACTCTGCAGGATGAAGCGAGAATTAATTTCGTGTCGCGGCTACTTGAGCGGGATACGTAGCTTCTGGCCAGCCGAAAGGTCGACTGAGGCCAGGGAGTTGACCGAGATGATCTCGGAGACGAGCGAGCGCACATCTGAGCCACTGGAGAGGCGGTTGGCAAGTGACCATACGGTCTCGCCAGGTGCGACGGTGACGGTGATAAAGGAACCGGCTGCCACAGGGGCAGATGTTGTG
>JBAWXP010000041.1:0-8849 GCA_037143995.1 Actinomycetota bacterium | reverse complement strand
TGGCGGAGCAAGTAGACTGCACTCATGGGTCTAGAAACCGTAGTGATTCTCGCTGCAGGTGAAGGCACTCGTATGAAGTCGAGTACGCCAAAGGTTCTCCATTCAATCTCAGGTCGATCACTTGTCGGCCACGTTCTTCACGCCGTTGATGCGCTCGCTGCAAAGCAAGTACGCGTTGTCGTTGGTGCAGGTCGCGAACAAGTTGAGGCGCACCTTTCTGAAATCGCACCACATGTCACAACTGTCTTCCAAGAAAAGCGCGGTGGCACAGGACACGCAACACAGCTTGCCCTCGCTGACATAAAAGCAACTGGAACAATCTTGGTGCTTGCAGGAGATACTCCAATGCTGACAGGTGGCTCACTTCAGCAACTTCTTGACGAGCATCACGCAGGTGGATTCACAGCATCAGTACTTACTGCAGAACATCCTGATCCCACTGGCTACGGTCGCATTATTCGTGGGGATGATGACTCACTACTGCGCATCGTTGAAGAGCGCGATGCAGATGAAATTCAGCGCGATATCTTTGAAGTTAATTCTGGTGTCTATGCATTCGACGCAGCAAAGCTCAGCGCCGCTATTGGCAAGCTGAAGAACAATAATTCACAAGGCGAGCTCTATCTCACCGATGTCATTGAAATCCTTCGCAATGAAGGTGGAAAGATTGCAGCAGTTTTGATTGATGATTTCATCGAGATTCTTGGAGTCAATGACCGTGTGCAGCTTGCAGAATCTGCAGCTCTCTTACGCGATCGCATCAATGAAGACCTCATGCGCGCTGGTGTGACAATCGTTGATCCACTTAGTACCTGGGTTGATGCAACAGCCACCGTTGCCAATGATGTAGTTCTGATGCCTGGCACTGCAATTAGCGGAAAAACCACCGTCGCTACTGGCGCTGTTATTGGCCCTCGCACAACTCTTGTCGATTGCACAGTGGGAATAGGTGCTCACATTATTGAATCCCGTTGCACCGAATCCATCATTGGTGATGGTTCAAACGTTGGCCCATTCACATATCTGCGCCCTGGCACTAAGTTGCTTAGCAATACAAAAGTTGGCGCATATGTCGAGATGAAGAATGCAACCTTAGGCGAAGGTTCGAAAGTTCCACATCTTTCATACGTGGGAGATGCGGTTATTGGCGAAGGCAGCAATATCGGTGCTGCAACTATCTTTGTTAACTACGACGGCGTAGAAAAGCATTACACCGTCGTCGGCGATCATGTTCGCATTGGCAGCGATTCGATGTTGGTTGCCCCAGTCACTATCGGAGATGGCGCATATACCGCCGCCGGATCTGTGATTACAGAAGATGTTCCCGCCGGTGCAATTGGTGTCGGTAGGGCAAAGCAGCGAAATGTACTAGGTTGGGTTCTGCGTAAGCGCCCAGGAACTAAATCTGCTGAGGCCGCAATGCGCCACAGTAACGACGAGCAGAAGGGCTAACTTCCTTGAGTGAGATCCGTTTATCCTCAGAGAAAAAACTTCGTCTCTTTTCCGGCCGCGGATTTCCAGAGTTATCTGAACAAGTTGCCGCCGAGCTAGGTATTCCGCTTACTCCAACATCTGCTTACGACTTTGCTAATGGTGAAATATTTGTACGTTTTGAAGAATCAGTTCGTGGTTGTGATGCATTTGTAATTCAGTCACATACTGCTCCGATTAATAAACAAATCATGGAACAACTCATCATGATCGATGCCCTCAAGCGCGCATCAGCTAAACGCATCACTGTGGTTGCACCTTTCTACGCATATGCTCGTCAGGATAAGAAGAGCCGTGGTCGCGAACCAATTACCGCGCGCCTCATGGCAGATTTATTTAAGACAGCTGGCGCAGATCGCCTAATGGTTGTCGATCTACATACTTCGCAGATTCAAGGTTTCTTCGACGGTCCCGTCGATCACTTATTTGCACTTCCCATGCTGGCAAATTATGTGGGCAGCAAAGTCGATCGCAATATGCTGACAATTGTTTCTCCTGACTCAGGTCGCGTACGCGTTGCCGAGCGTTGGTCAGAACTTCTTGGTGGATGCCCCATCGCATTTATCCATAAAACTCGCGACCCACTTGTTCCAAACGAATCAGTCACCGGTAAAGTCGTTGGTGATGTTGAAGGTCGTACATGCGTTGTTATCGATGACATGATTGACACAGCAGGCACCATCATTAAGGCAGTAGATGCCTTATTCGAAGGTGGCGCAAAAGATGTCATCGTTGCTGCAACTCACGCAGTCTTCTCAGGTCCTGCAGTCGAGCGTCTCAAGGATTCACGCGCCGTCGAGATAGTTGTTACAGACTCTCTTCCACTGTCTGAGGATCAGAGATTCGACAAGCTGACTGTGCTCTCTATCGCCCCTCTCTTGGCTCGCGCCATCCGCGAAGTCTTCGAAGATGGCTCAGTAACTAGCCTTTTTGACGGACATAGCTAAGTCGCGCTAATCTTCACCCGTTCCGGCGAGGGTGAAATTTATCCGTGATCGACGGCGTAGGTATCAACTCCTGCTGGAACTTCGCAACACAAGGAAGTATCCGAGAGATTTACTAGGGGAGTTTGAAAATGGCAGAAGTATCAATCAAGGGAACCACACGTACCGAATTCGGTAAGGGTGCATCACGTCGTGCACGCGTTGCTGGTCTCGTACCTGCTGTTATCTACGGACATGGCGAGAAGCCTGTTCACATCACTCTTCCAGCACGCGAACTCGGTGTTGCGCTCAAAGAGTCAAACGTTCTTCTTAACATTGATATTGATGGAAAGGCTGAGCTCACACTCCCAAAGTCTGTTGTTCGCCATCCACTCAAGCAGATCCTCGAGCACATCGACCTGGTTCTAGTTCGTCGCGGTGAAAAGGTTGTTGTTTCAGTTCCTGTTCACCTTGAAGGTAAGCATGATCCAGATGGAATCCTTGAAACTCAGCACAACTCAATTGAAGTCGAAGCAGAAGCAACTGCAATTCCTAAGTTCCTTACTCTTGATATCGAAGGAATGGCTGCTGGAACTTCAAAGCATGCTTCAGATGTTGTTCTTCCTGCCGGCACAGTTCTTATCAGCCCTGCGAACACAATCATCGTCCACTTGTCTGAACGCTCAACAGTTGTTGAAGAAGTTGCAGTTGTAGCACCTGCTGCAGATGCAGCTGCTGCGGCACCTGCTGCAGATGCAGAGAAGAAGGACTAACAACCCTTACGATTTCACATATGACGTGGTTGGTAGTGGGTCTCGGTAATCCCGGGGATGAATACACTGCCACCCGTCACAATGTGGGTCAGATGGTCATTGATCATCTTGCTAAACGCCACAACGTAAAACTCTCTTCACATAAATCCCGCAACGATATTGCAGCCTTTAAATTGGGCGTTGGTGCAGATATGCACTCAATTATTCTTGCAAAGTCCAAGAGCTATATGAATGAATCAGGTGGACCGATTAAGGCCCTCGCCTCTTTCTACTCAGTTGAACCTGCAAACATCATCGTTCTCCACGATGAACTCGATATTGGTTATGCAGCGATTCGCACCAAGGTTGCAGGCGGCGATAATGGCCACAATGGTTTGAAATCTCTTACCTCATCATTTGGCACAGCAGAGTACTTCCGTGTTCGCCTTGGAATCGGTCGTCCTATGGGACAGCAAGATCCTGCAGATTTTGTCTTGAAGCAGTTCAGTAAAGAAGAGAAGAAGACCCTTGATGAATTTATCGATCGCGGAGCTGATTGCGTTGAGTACTTAATTGCAAATGGCCTTGATCTGACTCAAAGCAAGTTTAATAGTTAATCTTATTAGTGAGATTAATCGTGGTGAAAATCTTCACCACGGCCACGCTTAAAGCGATTCTTCTTGAATTTCTGGTTTTCAATTAACCACCGAATTTCAACAAACAATCTCTTTATCACACCGATCATACAAGTGAACCTCTGAGTTCAAAGGCTTCGGCAACCCTACCTACAGCAACTACAAATGCAGCAGTTCGCAGATCAACTGAATGTTTTTTGGAGACTGCATGGACATTGACAAAGGCGCTCTCCATACGAGTATCTAGTTCTCGTCTGAACTTTTCCAAAGGCCAACTAAACTCTTGAATATTTTGAGTCCATTCGAAGTAAGAACCCATAACTCCACCGGAGTTTGCCAAAATATCAGGAACAATCACGACACCCTGCGTGCGCAATTCACGGTCAGCGGCAATAGTGATCGGCTGATTTGCACCTTCGATGATAAATCTTGCATTGATATTGGAAGCATTTGATTCATTAATAACACCTCCGAGAGCGGCCGGAATCAAGATGTCACACTCCAAAGTCAGCACTTCAGCAGATCCAATTCGCTCATTTGCCTGCACATCTTCTAGCGTCTTATGAGAGAAAATGCTCTTTATATCGATTCCTTTTTTATCAACGATTCCTCCAGAGACATCAGAGATTGCAATAACTTTCATCCCCAATTCCTGACACACCAGTGCGGCGTATCTACCTACATTTCCAAATCCTTGAATGACAACAGTTGCTCCTTGAACGCTGACCTTGCTCTCCTTCAATGTTGCAGCTGCAATCATTGCAACACCACGACCCGTTGCTTCTTCTCTACCAGCGGCGCCAAATAGTTCCACCGGCTTCCCCGTTACACATGCAGGTTGGAAACCTTCGAGCCTGTGGAATTCATCCATCAACCAGGCCATGCTCTTTGCATCTGTGCCCATATCTGGTGCAGGAATGTCGCGATGATGACCGAGTACATGTACCAAAGATCGAGTCCAACGACGAATTATCTCTTCCTTCTCAATCACAGTTAACTTTGATGCATCAACTGCGACTCCACCTTTTGCTCCACCAAATGGGACATCAATCAGTGCAGTTTTCCAGGTCATCAGTGATGCCAGTGCTCTCACATCGTCGAGATCTACATCTTGATGAAACCGAATACCACCTTTGCGAGGACCTCGTGCGCTTGAATGTTGAACTCGGTATCCGGTCAACACCTCTACATCATCACCTCTACGAAGTGGAATTGAAATTACAACTTCTCGCTCGCAACTACTGAGGGCTTTGATTACTCCGCTCTTCAATCCAAGGATTTCGCCGGCTTGGGCTACCTTTTGATTTACTTCTGCGAAGGCTGATGATTCATTGTGTGTCATGCCATCAAATCTAGGTTTGCGGCACTTAATCGAAAAGTGATTTTCTCTGTAATTCTGGTGAAATGCAGGTAAACAACACGCCCGCTGTGCGTGCAGATGTGGCCTATCCGCTACTTACTCAACCTAGAATCGCTTCGCTTATCCAGTGTTGCGTAAGCCTGCTGCTATGCCGTTAATCGTCAGAAGTAGAGCGCGAATCAGCGCCGGATCAGCGCTCTCACCCTCGGCGCGAACACGGTGCAGAAGATTAACTTGTAATAATTGAAGAGGCGCAAGGTATGTATCGCGCACCTGTAGCGTGCGAGCAAGAACAGCTTGATCACCAAGTAATTCAGTCTTTCCAGTCAATGTCAGAATTTCTGCCACCGTGAGATCAAATTCAGCCTTGATGGTGTCGAGGAAGTGGTGAAGCTCTTTTGGAACGAGGGTGTCGACGTAGCGCTTTGCTGTTTCAAGATCTGTCTTGGCAAGTGTCATTTCTACATTGCTAATAAATGTTGAGAAGAAGTGCCATTCAGAGAGCATCTTTGTCAGGACATCAGAGTTACCTGCCTCGCGCGCAGCCTTGAGACCTGAACCAACACCAAACCAACCAGGAACAATCTGACGTGATTGTGTCCATCCAAATACCCATGGGATTGCGCGGAGTGAATCAAGACCGCCTGCTGCATCGGGGCGACGAGAAGGGCGAGAGCCAAGGAAGAGATTTCCTAATTGTTCAACAGGAGTGGATGCATAGAAATATGCGGGTAGATCTGGGTGATCAATTAATGCGCGGTAACGCGCAAAAGAGTTTTCGCTCACCAAATTCATACATACATTCCATTTAGCAAGATCTTCTGGACTCTGTCGTGGGCCGCGGTTGAGAACTGTTGCTTCAAGAGATGCTGCAAGTGTGAGTTCAAGATTTTCGCGAGCAAGAGCCGGCAGAGCATATTTATCGGAGATAACTTCACCTTGTTCAGTCATCTTGATCTGTCCATCGACTGAACCCCAAGGGAGAGCAACAAGTGCTTCATATGTTGGTCCGCCACCACGACCGACTGAGCCACCACGACCGTGGAATAAACGAAGTTTGACGCCATGTTTCTTTGCAACATCGCGCAGTGTGCGCTGTGCCCGGTGAATTTCCCACTGTGAAGTTGCAATGCCTGCATCTTTATTGGAATCAGAGTAGCCAAGCATCACTTCTTGTATATTTCCACGAAGCTCTACAAGTTTGCGATAGGTAGGGTCGGCGAGGAGTTTCTCAAGAATTTCACCTGCTGCGCGTAGCTCTGCAACTGTTTCAAGGAGTGGTGCAAATCCAATCTTGGCAATCTTTTTATCGATATCAACAAGCCCTGCTTGCTTACCAAGAACTGTTGCTGCGATGAGATCGTCAGCACCCTTTGTCATAGAGACGATGTAGGTCTCGATAACTTCTGGGCCAAAACGTTCGATTAAATCTTCAATGGCAACAAAGGTATTGAGAGTCTTGGCTCCTGCCGCATCAAGTTTGCTGGAATCGAGCTTTGTAGATGCAGCAAGCTGCGCTGTAAGGATAGGGAATTTATCTGCATGAGAGAGCTCGATGTAACCACCCGAGATCATCTGCTTTAAAGCGTGATGATGCGCATCAGAATGTTCGCGGATATCGAGAGTTGCATCGGTGAGACCAAAGGCTGCAACAGTGCGAATTGTGCGCTCGAGCAGACCGGTTGCTAATAATTCACCGCGGTGAGCGAAGAGTGAATCACGCATCAAAGTAAGGTCTGCAAGAAGTTCGGCAGTGTTCTTGTAATCACGACCTGCAACATGTGGTCCACGTGCTGCATGGCGATCGCGCGTAAGTGCTAATCGATGCACAATCGCAGTTGCCTTAAGTCGGTATGGCTCTTGTGCATTCAGACGCAAGAAGCGTGTTTCAAAATCAGGAAGGTTTGCAATATCTGCTTCAACTGAGGCACTCAGTTCTGGGGTTGCACCTGCGATACGAGTTGAGACCGAGAGCATCTTACGAAGGTGGTTCATGGCAGCGATTGTTGAGCGAATCGCGTGGCCCACTTGCATTACAACGGCATCTTCAGTGATTTGCGGTGTGATGTTGGGGTTGCCGTCACGGTCTCCACCGATCCATGTGCCAAATGTCAGCGGACGTGCAGTAACGGGCAGATCAATATTGAGGCGCTTGAGTTCGCGTGCAAAATCATTGAGAACTTCGGGAACAGTATTAGCTGCTAAATCATCGAGGTAATACAGAGCATTGGTCGCTTCATCGAGAGGTTCTGGTCGAGTTAAGCGAAGTTCATCTGTCTGCCATAACAAGTCAACTGTTTCCGCTAAACGCTCATCTTGAGTAACAGATTTTGGAGTATCGAGAAGCGATGCTATTTCTCCAAGTTTGTAGAGAATGGATCGGCGTGCAGCTTCAGTTGGGTGCGCTGTAAAAACTGGGCGGACATTGAGATTGTTGATCCATTTCACTAAATCAGCATGTGAGATTTCATGGCCTGCAACAGGGTTCTTCATGGCATCTTCGATCTTGTCGATTGCTCGAGTGATCCACGAGCCACCTTGTGTGCGAACTTCTGAGAGAACTCGCGAGCGGTGAACTTGTTCTGCAACATTTGCTAAATGGAAATAAGTGCTGAGGGCACGCACAAGTTGTGTTGCATCATCGACTGAAAGTTTTTCAAGTATTTCTACGCCGCTGCCTTCGCGAACGCTTTTTCGCACACTCTCGACGAGATTGAGAAGATGCTCTCCTTCTTGTCGGACAAGTGATTGGCCAAGCAAATCACCAAGACGCCTGACATCGCTGCGAAGGGTCGCATCATCAGATGCAATGATGTTCTTCGTCTGCGAGGTCTCGGTCACTGGAGAATTATCACAGATGGATAGGGCCCGATAGACTGTAATTGTTAGCCCCCCTTCTTCTGGAAGTGGGGCCTTAAGGCGTTTGGAGGCAGGTTGCGATGAGAGGAATTCTCGCGGTATTACATAGTGATACCGAAGTTACCTCTGCTCTCAACGATTCCACCAAGATCATTGCACCGGCTTCGAGTTATCCATTTTTGATCTCACTCATCGCTGAAAATAAGCCATTGCTCGTTGTGACTAGTTCCAGTCGTGGCGCAGAAGATTTAAGTGAATATCTCACCAGCTTGCATCCACGAGTCTATGAATTTCCTGCCTGGGAAACCTTGCCGCATGAACGGTTAAGCCCACGCAGTGACACAGTTGCTCGTCGACTTTCAACGCTGTATTCATTGACTGAAAATCAGAAGAATCCAATAGTTGTTGCACCGGTGCGCGCAGTTATTCATCGCTTTATCGAATCTCTGGCCAAGAGCCCACTGTGGACTTTAGAAATTGGACAAGAGATTGGATTGACTGCGCTCATTAACCATCTGACCGAGCTTTCTTTTACTCGCACTGATCTCGTTGAAAAGCGCGGTGAATTTGCGGTGCGTGGTGGCATCGTCGATGTCTTCTTGCCGCTTGCTGTGCACCCCGTGCGTATTGATTTCTTCGGTGATGAAATTGAAGAGCTTAGTTACTTTGAAGTTGCAGATCAGCGAACTAGCGACCCTGTTATAGGAAAGCTTGCCATCTTGCCGTGTCGTGAACTTCTACTCACCGATGCTATTCGTGCCCGTGCGGAATCGATGAAGGATCGTTACCCAAGTGCAATCGAGATTCTCGACAAGATTTCACAAGGAAT
>JBAWXP010000040.1:0-8849 GCA_037143995.1 Actinomycetota bacterium | reverse complement strand
TCGCCCATCTTTTATAACGTTGAGTTGTTCGACACCAGGTGATGTAAAGAGGGCAATGTCTCCAGGGGCCAGGAGTAATACATCTTGATCTAACTGTTCAAGTACATCGAATAAAATAGAGGGGGCTTCGCGAGGGGGTGATTCCTCAGTTCGACGAAGCCACATGTTGTAAGAGTAATGGCTGAAAACGCCTGTTTACCGTGCGTTCATACCGATGATTTCCATTATTCACCGAACCCCCCTATTTTTGCCCCATGGCACTTATTCGTTCGGTCTTCCAAGAAGAGCTCGATGGCGTATCGCAATCACTTGTAGATCTAGCGAGCATGGTTACCGAGTCGATGAAGAAGTCGACCGAGGCCCTACTTGGTGCCGAACTTCGCCTAGCCGAAGATGTTATTTCTGCTGATGAAAAGATTGATAATTACCAGCACGAACTCGATAGCCGCATCATCGACATCATCGCCCGCCAGCAACCTGTTGCTTCAGATCTTCGTGCGCTAATAACTGCTCTTCGCATGAGCGCTGACCTTGAACGCATGGGGGATCTTTCCCACCACATTGCAAAGATTGCGCGTCTTCGCCACCCAGAGTCGGCTGTACCACAAGAGCTCCACGACATTGTTCGCCATTTGGGCGATGCAGCAAGCAAGATTTCAGAAAAAGTTGGAACTGTCATTGAGACTCGTAACACCATCATGGCTCTTGAACTCGAAAAAGACGATGACGTTATCGATACCTTGCACCGCGAATTAATTGGCAAGTTGACTGATGGCACCTGGGATAAAGGTGTTGCTTCGGCAATCGACATCACACTTCTTGGTCGCTACTACGAGCGCTTTGCAGACCACGCAGTATCTGTCTCACGTCGCGTCTACTTCTTGGTCACCGGAGAATTCGCACAAGCATAATCTTTGAAATATCTCGCGTCTGAAGTAGAGTCGCGGGTATGACTTACACACCCTCACCTGCAGATAAATTTACCTTCGGTCTCTGGACTGTTGGTTGGCAAGCGCGCGATCCCTTCGGAGATCCAACTCGCGAAGCGCTCGATCCAGTTCGTACAGTGAATGAACTTGCAGCGCGCGGTGCATACGGTGTGACATTCCACGATGATGATCTCTTTCCATTTGGCTCCGATGATTCAACTCGCCAAGGACATATCGATCGATTTAAGAAGGCGTTACAAGAGACTGGAATGAAAGTTCCGATGGCTACCACCAACCTCTTTAGCCACCCAGTATTTAAAGATGGCGCGCTGACTAGCAATGATCGCGATATTCGCCGCTTTGCCATTCGAAAGGTAATGCGCAATATCGATTTAGCAGTTGACCTTGGTGCAAAGATTTATGTCTGCTGGGGCGGACGCGAAGGCGCAGAGTCTGAGAGCTCAAAGGATGCCTATGTCGCACTCGAGCGTTATGCCGAAGGATTTAACATCCTTGGTCAATACGTCATCGATAAGGGTTATGACATCAAGTTTGCCATCGAACCTAAGCCAAATGAGCCACGCGGAGATATCTTCTTGCCAACAATTGGCCATGCACTTGGATTTATCCAGATGCTTGATCACCCAGAGATGGTGGGACTTAATCCAGAAGTTGGCCACGAGCAGATGGCAAACCTGAACTTTGTTCACGGAATTGCGCAAGCGCTGTGGCAGAAGAAGTTATTCCATATCGATCTCAATGGTCAGCGTGGTCCAAAGTATGACCAAGACTTTGTCTTTGGCCATGGCGATGTCAAGAGCGCATTCTTCCTCGTCGACCTTCTCGAGCGTTATGGATATGCCGGCCCTAAGCACTTCGATTACAAGCCTGTGCGCACCGATGGTGATTCAGGAGTCTGGGCATCTGCAACCTCGAATATGCGTATGTACTTAGTGCTGAAAGAGCGCGCAGCTGCATTCCGCAAGGATCCCCGCGTTATCGCTGCTATGAAGGAATCAAATATTCCAGGACTTTCTGAACCAACACTTGCACAGGGTGAAAGTTGGAAGGATCTTGCAAAGGATTCATTCGATGCTGATGCGGCCGGAAAGCGCGGTTATGGATATGAAATCCTCGACCAACTCGCTATGGAGCATTTGATGGGTGTAACTGACTAATAATCATTAGACTCTCGATATGCGTTTGGGAGTTCTTGATGTTGGTTCTAACACCATTCATCTACAGGTAGTTGATGCGCACCTTGGTGCGCCGCCAATTCCAAACTCTTCTCACAAATCGATAATTAAACTCACCGAGTATCTCGATGAATCTGGTGCCATTACTCCACTTGGAATAGATCGAATCACAGAATCTATCTCGAGCAATATGAGCGATGCTGCGCACCTCAATATTGATGAACTTTTAGCTTTCGCAACATCTGCAATTCGTGAAGCAGTTAACTCTGATGAAGTTATTGCGCTCGTCAATAAGAAGTGTGGCATCGAACTGCAGGTTCTCAGTGGAGAAGAAGAGGCGCGCTTTACATTCTTAGCAGCGCGCAGATGGCTGGGATGGTCTGCAGGAGATCTCCTCGTTTTAGATATTGGCGGCGGTTCACTCGAAATCGCGCGTGGGCCCGATGAAAACCCAGCGTTTAAGGCATCTCTGCAATTAGGTGCCGGTCGCTTAACCCGTAAGTTTCTCAAAGGCGATCCATTCACTTCGAAGTCCTTAAAATCATTAGAGGAACATTTAGAAGAATCTATATCTCCTCTTGCGCAGTCACTTTCCACTTTTGAAAAAGATAACGCTGCAGGTACCAGTAAGACATTTAGAACTCTTGCAAAAATATCTCAGACCATGTTTCCAAAGCTAGGACAACATCTGACGCTTGAAGCGCTAGAGGAGATGGTGCCAAAGTTGCAGGCCCTTGATATCGATGGAAGACATTCGCTACCTGCTGTTTCAGCTGAGCGAGCACCACAAATAGTTGCAGGCTCTATGGTTGCGCGTCAGTTGATGCGAACACTAGAGTTAAAAGAGATTCGCATCTGCCCATGGGCTCTGCGCGAAGGCATTGTTCTGCACAGGTTGGACTGGATCGAGCGTTAGTGAGAAATGCTCAAGTAATCCAAGCCAACGATTTCACCTTTTACGCGGTGAACAATCCAGGCATCTCCTGGCTCGAGCTTAATTAAATCTTTATTCTTCAGCTTTGTATTGAGAATTCCACGGAGCATTGTGGGAATAACAGGATTATGGCTGCAGATCACTATGTTCTTTTCATCCTGTTTTAAAGCATTAGCGAAGGCTACAGCGCGGCTTGGGTCTTCTTCGAAAATTTGCTCGTTGAGGCTTGGAACTCCCGTGATTGATAAGCCACGAGTATGTGCCAATGGAGTCACTGTCTGCATGCAGCGTGTGTAATCAGATGTGTAAACCTCATCGATGGCAAATGGTTCAAGATGCTTGATAAGTAATTGCGCCTGATCGAAACCGACTTCATTCAGAGTCCGCTGCGAATCTGGTTCATCCCAATCTCCACGCTCAAGCGCTTTGGCATGGCGAAGAATAATGAGAGTATCGGTGCGTTGTTCCTGTGATTGGAAATTCGCAATCATCTCTCTATCGGATTGGTAAGTAGAGAGCTCCATTGCTTCCTCACATGGCAGCCAGCGAAGTTGATCTACTTCTTCGTTAGCTATGAAGGTACTTGCATTCAGGGCGCAATGGGCTGCCCAGAAAATGACGCGCTTTCCTTCACCATTCTCTACATAATCTATAGATCCAAGCTGGCGAGTAAAGCTTGCCTTTATACCGGTCTCTTCAACTAATTCACGATACGCACATTGCAGCGCAGTCTCACCTTCTTCAATCTTTCCCTTAGGCAAAGTCCAATCGTCATATCGCGGGCGATGGATGAGAGCAATTTCGATTGTGCGCTCTTGAGTTTCTCGCCAGAGAAGTGCGCCGGCTGCTCTCATCATGCGCGGTTGTGCTTATCAATAAAGTGATCTTGGAAGTTCACGAGATAATTGCCATCGAGATCTTTGATACGGCGAACCCATTGATTTTCATCATCAAGTTTCCATGTCGAGTAAGAATCAGATATCGAATCATCGAGAATTCCCTGAAGTCTTACCTTATGTTTTTCAGATTCAATACGAACAAGCGATTCAACTCGGCGATCTAGATTACGTTGCATCATGTCAGCGCTACCAATGAAGTAATCCTCGGCGCCATCATTGCGGAAGTAATAAATACGTGAGTGCTCAAGGAAGCGACCTAGAATTGAACGCACCTTGATATTTTCACGACGAGCGGGAGTGTTAAGCTGCAAAGAACAAATTCCACGAACAACTATTTCTACTTTAACACCAGCATCGGCAGCTTCATAGATTGCACTGACCATTTCTTCATCAAGAAGAGAGTTGAGTTTGAGTCGAATCCACGCTGGCTTACCATCGAGATGGTTCTTGGTTTCTCGTGAGATACGCATCAGCAAGCTTTTGCGAAGACTGTGAGGTGCAACAAGTAGTCTCGAGTAATCATGCTTTGTTGAGTGCCCAGAGAGTTCATTAAAGAGTCGTGATAGATCTTCGCCAAGATCAGGGTCGGCGCTAAGAATTCCAAGATCATCATAAAAACGAGCGGTCTTTGGATTGTAATTTCCTGTACCAACGTGGCAATAACGACGAAGAGTGTCGCCTTCTTCGCGAACTACGAGAGATAACTTGGCGTGGGTCTTAAGTCCCATGAGGCCATAGACAACGTGCACACCAACTTCTTCCAGTTTGCGCGCCCATCGCACATTTGCCATCTCATCAAAGCGAGCACGAATTTCAATAACTGCAAGCACTTGCTTTCCTGCTTCAGCCGCTTCAATAAGCGCTTCAATAATCGGTGAGTCACCTGATGTGCGATAGAGGGTCTGTTTGATTGCCAGCACGTGGGGATCTTGTGCTGCATTTTCAAGGAACTTAACAACTGAAGAGGTAAAAGATTGATAGGGGTGGTGGAGCAATATTTCACCTTTGCGCAAAGCTGCGAAGAAAGAATCAGGTGACAATGGATCTACATCGCGTAACTCTGGGGCTGTCTCGCTTCTAAAAGGCTTGTACTTCAAATCTGGAAAATCGAGATCAGCTATTTGGTTAAGGCTGCGTAGATCCAGTGGGCTGTCGTATTTAAGAACATCGTACGGCTCGATTTGAAGTTCATCCATGAGCTCATCTAAAACTTGAGCATTAATCACCTTATCTACTTCAAGTCGAACCGGTGGACCGAAGCGGCGACGAGTGAGTTCTTTCTGCATTGTTTCGAGAATGTCATCGGTCTCATCTTCATCGAGATCAAGATCTTGATTACGGGTAACGCGGAAGAAGAAGTGATCTTTGAGGGTAACGCCAGGAAAGAGCTCTGAGAGATGTTCGGCAATGAGCTCATCGATAAGCACAAATCTAAACTTTGATTCATCAGATGTACGAATAAATCTCGGTAAGTTTGTTGGAATTTTTACTCTTGCAAAGTTGATGTCGTAATCTTCGCTGGATTCGATGTTGATACCGATATTGAGTGAGAGACCCGAGATATATGGGAATGGGTGAGATGGATCTACAACGAGGGGAGTGAGAACTGGAAAAATGCGCTTGTTGTAGTAATCCTTCAAGTGATCACGTTCGTCCTGGGTGAGTTCGTTAATTTTTAGAAATTCAATACCGTGCTGAGCAAGTTCGGGGATGATGACATCTTGGAATCGGTCAGCCTGAATTTTTACAAGTTCTTGAGTACGGTGGAGAACGATCTTCAAAAGTTCCTTGGGTGTATATCCGGCGCTATTAGCAGCGGTAACTCCACGCTCGATCTTTGATTTGAGTGATGCAACGCGAACCATGAAAAATTCATCGAGGTTTGAGGAGAAGATAGCTAGGAAGCGAACTCGTTCCAGAAGGGGAATAGTGGGATCTTCAGTGAGTTCGAGAACGCGAGTATCGAAGTCGAGCCAGGTGAGCTCTCGATCTTGGAAATTCGAGATTTGATTCTTCACTGTCTAATCTTGGCGCAGATGGGTGAATAACAGGTAATCGGTATATGAACGGGACTCTGAAAGAGTGAGGCGGGTCGGGCTCGAACCGACGACGACCGAATTATGAGTTCGGGGCTCTAACCAACTGAGCTACCGCCTCGTCGTGGCCAATCTTAAGGGGTTGCTCATTAGGATAACGCCATGATTCATCTCAGTCAGGCGCGTTCTTCGATTATTTTCGAGCACGACGGAGATTCACTTGCCGTTCTTTATTGGGGAAAGAAGCTAGGCACAATCAATGAGAAATCAGCAGAGGCAATTAAATCTGCGCTGGTAAAGCCTGCCTTCCATGGGGGTCTTGATGTTTCTTCCAGCAATCTTATTCTTCGCGAGCATTCTCGAGGATGGATTGGTCATCCCGCACTTCGCGGTCATCGCGGTGGAATTGGCTCATCTAATTCATTTACCGTAAAGAGTGCGGTGCAGAAAGATCAATCAATGGTTGCGCACTTTGTTGATGCAATTGCAGGAATTGAAATTGAGATTACTTACACCTTAACGCCATCAGATGTTCTCTTGATGGATGCAAAAGTCACCAATACTGCAGAAGGTGATTACTTCCTTGAGCACTTCCTCTATTGGCTTCCCTTAGCTGAACAAGCAGATGAAGTTCTAGATTTCTATGGCCATTGGACAAAAGAGCGTCAGCCACAGCGTCGTTCAATTGACTATGGCTTGATTACTCGCGAAGGATTTGAAGGTCGCTCGGGACACGATTACACAATCACACAAGTCGCACTCAATCACGCAACTGGTTTCCGTCATGGTGAAGCCTGGTCACTTGCGATGGCGTGGAGTGGAAACAATATTCATCATGTCGAACGTTTGATTGATGGACATAAATCAATTGGTGCCGGTGAGTATTTATTGCCAGGTGAAGTAATTTTGAAGAAGGGCGAGAGTTATAACGCACCGCGAGCTATTGCCTCCTTTAGTGATCGTGGTCTTGATGGCTTAACGAATAACCATTACTCATGGATTCGTGCACGCAAGAATCACATTACAAAAGTTCGCCCTCGTCCATTGACGCTCAATATGTGGGAAGCGGTCTACTTCGATCACGTCGAAGAAGACATTCGAAAGATGGTTGATAAGGCTGTCGAAATCGGAGTGGAAAGAGTTGTTCTCGATGATGGTTGGTTTGGCGCGCGCCGTAATGATCGTGCTGGTCTTGGTGATTGGGTTGTATCAAAGGATGCATGGCCCAACGGCTTAGATCCCATCATCAAATACATCAACGATAAAGGCATCGAATTCGGTCTCTGGTTTGAGGGCGAGATGGTCAATCGTGATTCAGATCTATATCGCGCACATCCTGATTGGATTTTGCAAGAACCGGGTCGTTTGCCGATTGAAGGACGCTGGCAGCAGGTATTGGATCTTACAAAAGAGGGCGCCTATAACCATGTACTTAACCAGGTAGATGCCGTGCTCTCTGCTCACAATATTGCTTACATCAAATGGGATCACAATCGTCATTTAACTGATCCGATTTCAGATGGCCGCCCTGTTGTGCGCAAGCAGACTGAAGCGATTTATCGAATGTTTGATGAACTCAAGAAGCGCCATCCAGGACTTGAAATCGAATCATGTTCATCTGGTGGTGGGCGTATTGATCTTGGAATGATTGAGCATGCAGATCGATTCTGGACATCTGATCAAAATGATCCGCTAGAGCGTCAACAGATTCAGCGTTGGACAGGTTTGGTAATTCCACCTGAGTTCCTGGGCACGCACATTGGTCCAACTGTGGGACATCAAATGAATCGCACACATTCAGTTTCATTCCGCGCACTCAACGCACTCTTTGGCCATGCCGGTATCGAATGGGATATCACTGAGGCAGATGCGCACGAGACCGAAATTCTTAAGGCATATGTTGCCTTCTATAAGAAGCATCGCGACTTGTTGCATTCCGGAACTGTTGTTCGCAGCGATGAGATTGTTGGCAATGCTCAGCTATATGGCACTGTTGCACTCGATAAGAAAGAAGCAATTTTTACCTATATGCAGCTCACTTCACTCGACAACTTCGGTCCCCTTCTGACTACATTTGATGGTCTTGAAAAGGAGACTCTCTACCAAGTCACAGTTATTGAAAACTTGAGCGCAGATGAATTTACTCAAAAGCGTGCACCAGGCTGGTGGCCAACGCTTGCATTAACAGGAGATCAGCTTGCTCACATTGGTATGCAACTTCCTGTCTTAAAACCTGAGAGTGGTTTGTTGTTCCATATGCGCGCTCTTTAGGAGTAGCATGCTTTTAACCAGTCAACGTCGACTTAGGAGTTAAAAGTGCTTGTCGGTATCCCCAAAGAAGTTAAGAATAATGAATTTAGAGTCTCAACTACACCGGCAGGAGTTCACTCTCTCGTCATTGCAGGCCACACCGTATTTGTTGAAAAGAGCGCAGGTGTGGGCTCGGCCATTTCAGATGCTGAATATGTAAAAGCTGGAGCAACCATCCTCGATACTGCCGATGAAGTCTGGGCGAAATCCGAGATGATCATTAAGGTGAAAGAGCCTGTCGCCGAGGAATATCACCGCATGCGCAAAGGCCAGATTCTCTTTACCTATCTTCACCTTGCAGCATCACGCGAATGTACCGATGCCATTGTGAAATCTGGAATTACCGCAATTGCATATGAAACGGTTGAGATAAATCGTTTTCTTCCCTTGCTTGCACCGATGTCAGAAGTTGCAGGTCGTATGTCTATTCAGGTTGGTGCAGCAGCTTTGCAGCGTCCCAATGGTGGTCGCGGAGTATTGCTCGGGGGAGTACCAGGAGTTGCACCAGGCAAAGTTGTGATCTTGGGTGGCGGAAGCGTTGGTGT
>JBAWXP010000039.1:0-9037 GCA_037143995.1 Actinomycetota bacterium | reverse complement strand
TTGCTGAATTAAAGGGTGCGACCCCTAAGAAAGTTATTGCTCGCGCACCAAAGCTCGTCAACATCGTTCTGTAATCAACAGCCCCAGCTAATTCAGAGTTTCCGGGTAGCTAAATCCTGCACCATCTGCGGATGGATAATGAATACTTTGAAAAGGTAAGTAATTGGTGGAGCGAACTCCACTACTCATCGCTACAAAAACGCGGACTCGCAATTATTGCAGGGCTCGTCGTTCTCATCTCCGCGCTCTTTGTGATGCGCGGTTCATCGCAAGAAGTTGTGGCAGCTCCCGCACCTCTTGAGATCACAGATATCGCCCTGCAAACGCTGATGGTCGATGTTGCAGGTGCTGTTGTAAACCCGGGTGTGTATTCCCTTCCCCTGAATTCACGTGTGGTTGAAGCGATCAAAGCAGCAGGTGGGCTCAAGAAAGGCGCTGATACTTCAGATATCAATCAAGCGCGCATATTAAAAGATGGCGAACAAATTTATGTATATCCCGCAGCCACCGCATTTTCACGAAGTACCGGCACGCCAGTTCGTAAGAACGGGCCCATCATGATCAATCGAGCGACGGCTAAAGATTTCGAATCACTCGATGGAATCGGCCCCGTGCTTGCCAACCGGATCGTTACATATAGAAAAAGTAATGGGCCATTTACTGCAGTAGAAGATCTCTTAAAGGTACAAGGAATAGGGCAGAGCAAATTCGCTCAATTCAAAGAGAAGCTGCGCGTGTAATAGATAGCCGCGCCCTCGCAGTAGGGGGCGCGGTCTGGGTCGGAGCACTTGTGCAAAGTTGGAGCGCACCGTGGAGAATCTCTGCGGTTGCGCTCCTTTTGGCGTTGCTACTTCGCTCGAGGAAACGCATTGCAGTATTAATTATTGCAATATCTCTGGGAGCAATGATTATGTCGATCCGCATTGCAGCGCTAGAAAGCAGCGCGATACAGAAATATCGCAATAGGTCAGCTGACGTCATTGTGCAGATTACGACCGACCCAACGCGGGTGGCACCCAAGATACTTGGCACTGCATTTGCACCCACTTCATTTAGCTTTATCGGACAAGCGCTAGAGATAGATAACCGTTATCGATTACGAATTCCAGTAAGGGTTATTGCTTCAACTCGAAGTGTCGATGGCTTACTTCCGGGTCAGAAAATTCGTCTATCAGCGAAGGTAGTGGCAAGTAAAGAAAAGCGCGTTGCAGCGCTATTGATCGTAAGCCACCGAGTTGAAGTGATAACTCCTCCTTCACAGTGGGCGCGCTCACTGGCAAGAATTCGATTGGGATTACGCGAAGTAACTGGCACAGGAGATGCCGGTGCGCTCATCCCCGGAATGGTGCTGGGTGATGTTGCCAAGCAGAGCGTTGATTTCAAAAACGATATGCGAAGGTCGGGGCTTACACATCTCGTTGCAGTCAGTGGCGCTAACTTCGCAATCGTTTCTAGCTTTGTGCTGTGGGGGATGCAATTCATCTTCCGGCGGATGAATTACCGGCTCATTGCAACGGCAATCTCGCTCACTGCATTTATTTCATTGGTGCGACCTTCACCATCAGTACTTCGAGCTACTGCGATGGCTGCAGTTCTACTCGTGGCTCACGGAACTCGGAAAGGTCAGGATTCTCTACCCGCTCTCGGTTTTGCCATTGCTGCAGTTGTTATTGCAGATCCATTTCAAGCACGTGATCCAGGTTTTGCACTCTCTGTTTTAGCAACTGCTGGCTTGCTGCTCTTTGCGCCAAAAATCAAACCCCAATTTCTTGCACCTCCCATTGCAGCGATGGTTTTCTGCGCACCAGTAATCGTTGCAATCTCTGGATATATCAGCCCCATGAGCGTTGTTGCCAACTTACTTGCAGCCCCCGCTGTTACAGCAATAACAATTGTGGGATTTATTGCAGCCCTTATTTCACCGATTGCACCTGCAATCTCATATCTCTTGATTGTTTTCATCAAACCTTTTGCTACCTGGATTGCGTGGGTTGCACGCTGGTGTGCACAATTTCCAGTCTTTTCACTCAAGACCGGTTTATATGGCTTTCTCGTTGTGGCCCTGATAATCGTCTGTATCTACTTTGGGCGCCGAAAATTCGCCATTGCGCTACTTATCTTCGTTATCGCACTCTCGTGGTTGCAGCGTTTTCCGGCAGGGGATTGGCAGATAGCAAATTGCGATATCGGACAAGGCGATGCCATGGTGATTAATCTGCATCACCACCGCGGGATTCTGATTGATGTGGGGCCTGATCCGCAATTGATTGATAGGTGCCTACATCAACTTGGAATAACAGAGATTCCACTTCTTGTGCTGACACATCCGCATGCAGATCATGTCGGTGGGCTACAAGGTGCTAAGAAGAATCGGAAGATTGGCACAACGTGGTTTGGCAATATCAACGCTGGAGCTCATGCGCGTATCGACAATATCGATATCGATGTGAAATGGCCGCAACCAAGTCAGTTCGATGACAATCCCAATAACTCAAGTATCGCCGCAACGTTTACATCGCCAGATTTCACACTCTTTGCAGCTGGCGATATTGAGCCGCCGGTGCAGCAAGAACTGGAATCACGAATCGGCAAAGTGGACATCTATAAAGTTGCACATCACGGTTCGAGGTATCAGGACCTCACATTGATGCGCGAACTCTCGCCCACAATCGCAATCATTAGCGTCGGCACAGGAAATAGCTACGGGCATCCCGCCGCCGCCACCATCTCTGCGTTGACGCAGTTAGGCGCTAAGGTATTGCGTACAGATGTCGATGGCGCGGTTGCTATCCGGGCGAAGCGCCACCGACTATCTTTTCAACGCAGCAAACGCTGGGCACGTTTTTTCTTCTGGAATTGATTTTCGAAGTAAGGAGGGCACTATGAACGCGTTCTACCTCCTACTCGGCTCTGAAGGCGCCCTTGCAGATCGCGCCCTCGCCAAGTTACAAGCACAATGCAAAGAAGAGAAAGCAGAAATCACCAGTATCGATGCATCCGATGCGCTGGTAGGCGATATCGCAGATGCCCTTGCACCTTCACTCTTCTCCGAACGTCGCGCACTGATTCTCAAAGATTTGCAAGATCTACCCGAAGATTCCAAAGTCGAAGTAACTCGCTACCTCGATCAGCCCGATCCGACAATGACCGTTATTTTCCTTCACAAAGGTGGCGTCAAAGGTAAGGCCCTCCTTGATGCCATTAAGAAGGTAAAACCAGAAATCATTGCATGCGATGCAATTAAGAAAGAATCTGAGAAAGAAGATTTTGTGAAAGGCCTCTTTCAAGATGCAGGTCGCAAAGCAACACCAGGTGCAATCAAGGCGATGGTGGGTGCGCTTGGCAACGAGCTTCGCGAACTTCAATCTGCTGTCTCACAAATTTCACTCGATGCACCAGCAGGAGCAATCGATGAAGCAATGGTCGACAAATTTCATCAGGGGCGAATCGAGACAACAGGATTTGATGTTGCCGATGCAACTATCGATGGCAACTTACCTGTGGCACTCGTAACTTTGCGAAGCGCGCTTGAAACTGGCACAGATCCGGTTATGGTCACATCCGCCATTGCATCTTCGCTGCGTTCTCTTGCAAAAGTTTCCGGTGCAAATCGCGGAACAAAATCATTTGAACTTGCAGGACAACTTGGAATGGCGCCATGGCAGATCGATAAAGCCCGTCGCCAACTGCAATCCTGGACTCCACGTGGAATCGCATCTGCAGTTGAGGCAATCGCTAAGGCCGATGCTGATGTGAAAGGGGCCTCATCGGACCCCATCTTCGCGCTTGAAAAAGCCCTGCAAACCATCGCCGCCGCCCGCGCCCAAAGGTAGTTACAGGGCTAAATTCTCGATTTTGGGCTCAACCCCTTGCGCTGATAACCTACGCGTCTGCACAAATCACAAGGTTTGGCTAAAAACTAGTAAAACGGAGCAATACACGTGGCAAATATCAAGTCGCAGATCAAGCGTATTAAGACAAACGAGAAGGCATACCTTCGCAACAAGTCTGTCTCATCTTCTATCAAGACTGCTGTTCGCAAGTTCCGCGAAGCAGTTGCTAAGGGTGACGCTGCTGTAACAACCACTGAACTCCGCGCAGCTTCAAAGGCTCTCGACATTGCAGTTGCTAAGGGCGTTATTCACAAGAACGCTGCAGCAAATAAGAAGTCATCAATGGCTAAGGCTGCTGCTAAAGCCGGCGTTCGTTAATTCTTCGCCTTCATCTAAAGATATCCCGAAGATAAAGGTCGCTTAAGTGCCTGCAATATCCATTGCGAAGGCGCCGCAACCAGCATCGACAAATCCCGCGCAGATTCGTAACTTCTGCATCATCGCCCATATCGATCACGGCAAATCAACGCTTGCCGATCGCATGCTCCAAATTACTGAGGTAGTCGAAGCACGCAATATGCGCGCCCAATATCTCGATCGCATGGATATCGAACGCGAACGCGGAATCACCATTAAATCTCAAGCTGTCCGTCTTCCATGGCGCAGTGGTCTTGATGGCCAGGAATACATCCTTAATATGATCGATACACCCGGTCACGTCGACTTTACCTATGAAGTTTCACGTTCTCTTGCTGCATGCGAAGGCGCAGTTCTCCTTGTCGATTGCGCACAAGGTATTGAAGCCCAAACTCTTGCCAACCTCTATCTTGCGATGGAGAACAACCTCACCATTATTCCGGTGCTTAATAAGATCGATTTACCCAACGCACAACCTGAAAAATTTGCAGCAGAACTTGCTGGCCTCATCGGATGCAAAATTGAAGACGTATTGCGCGTTTCAGGTAAAACTGGCGATGGCGTAGCTGACCTTCTCGATCAAATCATTGCGCAGATTCCAGCACCTGTCGGAGATCCCGATGCACCTGCACGCGCGTTGATCTTTGACTCTGTCTACGATGCCTATCGCGGTGTTGTTACCTATGTGCGCGTTGTCGATGGTCACATCAATCCGCGCGAACAAATTCAAATGTATTCAACTGGCGTAAAACACGAAGCTCTCGAAGTCGGCGTCATTAGCCCTGAACCACTTCCATCTAAAGGACTTGGCGTTGGCGAAGTGGGTTACCTCATCACCGGCGTAAAAGATGTGCGCCAATCACGTGTAGGTGACACGATTACTAACTTTGCACGCCCCACAAAAAATCCACTCGGTGGCTATAAAGATCCTAAGCCAATGGTCTTCTCTGGCCTCTTCCCACTTGATGGCGCAGATTTTCCTGTTCTGCGTGATGCGCTAGAGAAGTTGCAACTCAATGATGCAGCCCTTGTCTACGAACCAGAGAGTTCTGCAGCTCTCGGCTTTGGTTTCCGTTGCGGCTTCTTAGGTCTGCTGCATATGGAGATTGTGCGCGAAAGATTAGAGCGCGAAGCAAAACTCAACTTGATTTCTACTGCTCCCAACGTGGTCTATCGCGTCACCATGGATGATGGCAAAGAATTTGTTGTTACCAACCCTTCAGAATTTCCTGATGGCAAAATTGATAATGTAAAAGAACCAATTGTGAAATCAACAATTTTGGCCCCTGCAGAATTTATCGGAACCATCATGGAGCTCTGCCAAGAGCGCCGCGGCGTTATGTTGGGCATGGATTACATCTCCGAAGATCGCGTTGAAATCCGCTACACCTTGCCACTTGCTGAAATTGTCTTCGACTTCTTCGATCAACTTAAAAGCCGCACACGCGGTTATGCATCTCTTGATTATGAAGAGATGGGAGACGAAGAAGGTAACTTGGTCAAGGTCGATATCTTGTTGCAAGGTGAAGCAGTCGATGCCTTTAGCGCCATCGTTCACCGCGATAAGGCCTACTCCTATGGCGTCATGATGACCGGCAAACTGCGCGAGCTCATTCCACGCCAGCAATTCGAAGTTCCGATTCAAGCCGCCATTGGTTCACGCATTATTGCCCGTGAATCAATTAGAGCTATCCGTAAAGATGTTCTTGCCAAGTGTTATGGCGGCGATATCTCTCGTAAGCGCAAACTTCTCGAGAAGCAGAAGGAAGGTAAGAAGCGCATGAAGATGGTGGGACGCGTTGAAGTTCCACAAGAAGCCTTCGTTGCCGCCCTTGCAACCGATGCCGATATCGAAAAGATTAAAGCAGCTCGTAAGCTCGAATCGTAAAGATCATGCTCTCGTTCTACGTTCACATCCCTTATTGCGTAAGACGCTGTGGTTACTGCGACTTCAACACCTACACGCCATCTGAACTCCAAGACGGTGCAACCCTTGAAATAGTCTCTGGAGATTACATCGATGCGGTGCTCAAAGAGTTAGATGCAGCGCCACGTGAAGTTGTGCCGACAATCTTCTTTGGCGGCGGAACTCCATCACTGCTACCGCCTAAAGATTTAGGTCGCGTGATTACAGCGATTAAGGCGCGAAATGGCGTCACCGATGATTGCGAGATAACACTAGAAGCAAACCCGGATTCTGTGACTCAAGAAAAGCTCAACGAACTCTTTGCTGTCGGCTTTAATCGCATCTCATTCGGTATGCAATCTTCCAACACTGATGTATTAAAAGTCCTTGATCGCACACATAATCCCGAAAATGTTCGCAAAGCTGTCGATATGGCGCGCCTTGCTGGATTCCAATCAGTCAGCGTCGATCTCATTTATGGCGCACCTGGTGAATCGTTAAGTGATTGGGCAGCAACTGTGAAAGAGGCGCTCTCACTCAATATCGATCACATCAGTGCATATGCCTTGATCGTTGAAGAAGGCACAAAGCTGGCAGCTCAGATTAAGCGCGGTGAATACACAATGCCTGATGACGATCTGATGGCAGATATGTATTTGCTTATTGATCAGCAATGTCTGCAACACGGTTTGAAATGGTATGAGCTATCGAATTGGTCAAGGCCAGGACATCAATGCCGCCACAACATTGCATATTGGAAATCAAATAATTGGTGGGGACTTGGCCCCGGCGCGCATTCGCATATCGATCAGAAGCGTTTCTGGAATGTGAAGCATCCCAACGCATATAAAGAGAAGGTATTTGCCGGTATCTCTCCGATTAAAGACTCTGAAGTGCTTTCTGATGAAGAGCGAAAGTCCGAATACATCATGCTGGCAATTCGTATGCCAGAAGGCGTGAAGAAGGCAGCTCTCACCGTTGCGCAATACGAACGCACTATGGAGTACATCAAGAGCGGACATGTGATTGAAAGAGAGAGTTCCATATCTCTGACTCCTAGTGGTCGCTTGATTGCAGACAGACTCACGCATGAAATGCTGCGCTAAAGCCTGCGCGATAAGATTGCCTGACTATGACCACTGATCGCCGCCTCGAGATATTGCGGGCAATCGTCGACGAATATGTCGAAACCCAAGAGCCCGTTGGCTCTAAGGCGATTGCTGGCAAGCGCGCACTTGGCATTAGCCCTGCAACGATTCGCAACGAGATGGCAGTTCTGGAAGAAGAAGGATTTATCGCACAACCTCATACGAGTGCCGGACGTATTCCTACCGATCGCGGATATCGACTCTTCGTCGACAAACTTTCTACCGTGAAGCCACTATCTACTGCCGAACGTCGCGCAATTGAGACTTTTCTTGAAGGCGCGCACGACCTCGATGATGTCGTAAAGCGCAGTGCAAAATTATTGGCAGATATCACTAAGCAGGTAGCTGTTGTGAAATACCCCAAAATCGGTGATTCACAAGGTCGCGAGCTGATGGCTATCTCTGGAACTGCAAACTTGGCACGTTCTGGTGAAGATTTAGGTGCAACGCTATCTCCGATTTTGGAAGCTCTCGAAGAGCAAGTTGTTTTGCTACGTCTACTCAGCGATGCTCACCCAACCGTGCATGTAACAATCGGAAGTGAACAAGAAGATACAAGTTTGCAGACCACATCATTGGTCACAGTCGGATATGGCGCAGATCCTTCCCTTGGTTCACTCGGAGTTCTTGGTCCCACACGTATGGATTACGCAGGTTCTATCTCTGCTGTTTCTGCTGTTGCTCGATATATCGGTCGATTTATTGCTGAAAGCGCTATCTGATGGCTGATTATTACGGCTTGCTTGGCCTTGATCGCGGTGCATCGCAAGATGATATTAAGAAGGCATATCGCAAGATTGCTCGCGAACTACACCCAGATGTAAATCCAGATCCTGAAGTACAGAATAAATTTAAAGAAGTTACTGCAGCCTATGACACGCTATCTGACCCGCAGAAGCGTCAGCAATATGACATGGGCGGCCAAGGTGGCGCGGGATTCGGCGGAGGATTCGGTGGCGGTGGATTTAGCGACATCATGGATGCATTCTTTGGCGGTGGCGGCAATCGTGGACCACGTCCACGTATGCGCCAAGGACAAGATGCACTCATCCGTATTGAGGTAGATCTCAATGAAGCGTGTTTTGGAACAGAGCGCGATATCACTTTGGAATCTGCAGTTATCTGTCAGAAATGCGAAGGACAGGGAAGTGCTAACCAAGCAGCGCCAACTATGTGTCCTGTCTGTAAAGGTCGCGGTGAAACACAATTTGTACAGAAATCATTCCTTGGCCAAGTAATGACATCACGCCCATGTAATAACTGTTCTGGATATGGAAGCGTTATTACAGATCCATGTCGTGAATGCGGCGGAGATGGACGTGTTCGTGCTCGCCAAACAATTAATATCAAAGTCCCAGCAGGTGTTGAAACCGGTAACCGGATTCAAATGGGTGGACGTGGTGAAGTCGGACAAGGTGGGGGACCTGCAGGAGATCTCTATGTAGAAATCGTTGAATCTGAACACGAGTTCTTACTGCGCGATGGCGATAACTTACATATCGCTATCGAAATATCATTTGCTGCCGCATCTCTTGGTACATCGGTGGAAGTTGAATGCCTTGATGGCCCAGTAACGGTAGATATTAAAGCTGGCACGCAGAGCGGTGCGACAATTCCTGTTAAGGGCAAGGGCATGACTCGACTTCGCACCACTCATCGTGGAGATTTGATTGTCCATGTTGATGTGGCAACTCCGCTCAAACTCAGCCGCGATCAAGAGAAGTTGCTGAAAG
>JBAWXP010000038.1:0-9179 GCA_037143995.1 Actinomycetota bacterium | reverse complement strand
ACGAGCGCGCGACTGAAAATCGTGAGGTCGACAGTTCGATCCTGTCCCGAGCCACAATTGCTTTTCTGTAATGTACTTTCTTAATTACTGCAGAGAATTGTTAACCTGCAGAACCAGAACCAGATGGTCCAGCTTTACGCTGTACTTGTGGAGCTCCACCGCTGCGTTGTCCGCCGCGAATCTTTGAGCCACCTTCAGAATGTGTTTGAGTGCCAGGTGCGCCCTTCTTGTTTTTCTTTGCTTCAAGGGCAGCGAGCATTCTTGCTTTCACATCATCATTCTTATCGGCCATGGTTGCAGTCTACCCCTCAGATGGAATTCGCAAGAATGCAGTGAGCATCGCAATCCAGAGCGCAGATCCAACAATTATTGTCTGCAATCCGAGCGTATCGGGCCAGGTGTAGATAGTGACGGCGATTAATCCATAGATTGCAGCAAGCCCCCACAAGGTAAATGCAGTTGTCCGGCGATTGAGTCCCTTGCGCATCAAGCGATGTGACAGGTGATCGCGACCGCCTTGAAATGGTGAGATACCTCGATAAAGGCGTGAAATAACAGCCACAGTGGTATCGAGAATTGGAGTTGCCATCAAGAAAATTGGAATTGCAAGAGATTTATAAGAAGGAACAACACCCGGGCTGAGTCGAATAGTTAATACAGAGATGATAATTCCAAGAAAGAGTGAGCCAGCATCTCCCATATAAATCTTGGCAGGATGGCGGTTCCATATAAGAAAACCAGCTGTGGCTCCTGCTGTCACTATCGCCAGCGCGCTGACCAGTATCTGCTGACGGTCATAGGCGATAAAGAAGAGGAAGAAGGTAATGACTGCCACGGTTCCGGCAGCTCCTCCATCGTGGTTATCAAAGAAGTTGATTGAATTTGTGACGCCAACTATCCAGAAAACGGTGATGAAGTAATTGATGTAATGGTTGTGAAAGGCAAAACCCATCGTATCTGTCACGGTCAGAATGACCGCGACAAGGATTCCGGTGAATGTTTGAGCAACAAGACGGGGCCAAGGTTCAAGTCCTTTGAGGTCATCCCATAAGCCCATGGCAGAGATTGCAATCGCTGGGACAAGGACAAAGCTAGCCAGCTTAAAAGTTGTCAGTGAGAAATCAACGGCTAAGAGCGAGCCATAGGATGCGGCAACAATTCCGATAGCGATTGCAACGCCGCCTAGATATGGAACCGGATCTTTCTGCGCTTTACGAGCAAGAGTCGGTGCATCTACGGCGCCAAAACGAAGTGCAATCTGGCGAATCGGCGGAGTAATGAAGCCAACGGTCACAAAGGTGAGAAAGCCCAGTAAGAAAAATTGCGCTATCGAGTAGTTCATTGGAAATAATTCATTGTGCAGTAAAGATATTAATTCTGTGCCTTGAAATAATTTTGACGAAGATCATCGACTTCAGATTTGCGGTAACGGCGATGGCCACCCAAAGTACGGATAGAAGTTAACTTTCCTGCTTTTGCCCAACGAGTAACGGTCTTGGGATCGACGCCGAAGAGATCGGCAACTTCACGCGGGGTGAGAAGGACCTCTGCATCAGGCAGTCGATTCATCTGCGATCCCCCAAAGTGTAGCTCGGACTCGGTGTCCGTTTTGCGCCGTAATGTCGGGAAGTATTCCCCACTGCTTCAACTCTGGCAATACCCTGAAATCAGGCTACATCGCTGATTCGTAGGCTTGAACTGAGCGCCAACGGGAGACCAGGCGCTCATATCCCTGCCCTGCAGCAGAACCATCACCAGAAGACAATCCGGCAAGACTATCTGCGACATCTTCGATCGATGTGTCTTCATTGATGCCATCAAGACCTTTTTCACGAAGAGCTACATCGAGATAACTCGCAAGTCCACCGTAATCCATTTCCACGAGTGATTCAGGGTGGAAGAGTTCGAGCCAATCCAACATATTCTCAATATCTTGTTCGACTTGTCCTTGTCCAAATGCACCAAGAACAATTTCATGAGATTTTTCAGCGCGATCGCGCGCCTTTGACATTGTGGTGCGCGCAAATGAGAAGAGCCCATCGGTATCTTCGCCACGAACTCGTTCTTCAGCAGTAAAGAGTGAGAACCAACGAGGAGGCACTACCCAGGTTTCAGTAATGATGTGCGGAACGCGATCTTCAAGTAAATCAACGCCGGTGGTAATTACCTCTTCGAGCGCCGGTGGAATAAAGAATGGAGTAATTGACGATGGAAGTGATTCTTTAAAATCATCGAGGGCTGCCCAACAACGAGTTGCAGTTGACCACGGCGATACATAACGAATTCCATTGATATCCAGAACGTGTGCGCCATCAGGTCGAACAGCTGGTGGTTCAGGAAAAACTAATCTGCGAAGTGCGAGCGCCTGCTCTTCTTTTTTGGTATCAATCGATGCATCAATATTCTGCC
Organism: Actinomycetota bacterium; assembly: GCA_037143995.1. GTDB lineage: Bacteria > Actinomycetota > Actinomycetes > Nanopelagicales > Nanopelagicaceae > Planktophila. Next base: position 6,770 of record JBAWXP010000038.1, on the reverse strand, counting down.
AACGAATACGGTCGACAGGTTCAAATGCTGAAAGTGGTTCGTAGATACGAAGGGATGCTACGTACGGAGTTGGTCTCACGCGCGGGGAATGTAATTACCTTCAGCAAAGGGATCGTCATCATCCTGATTCTGCTGATTAGGAACATCACCGTGGAGTTCCTTAGTGAGGCGATCGAGATCCATCTCCTGAGAGTTGTACTTCAAGTCGCGAGCAACCTTGGTTTGTTTAGCTTTTGCACGGCCGCGGCCCATGGGCGACCTCCTTACGAATAGCTGATGTGTCAGACGCGTAGGTTATCGCGCCTGAGCTCCTGACTCCAAAGCAAGGGCAAATGAGCCTGACTTGAGCCTATGGCGGAGGGCGAAGTAGCCCACGACCTGCAGGAAGACGCTCAGGCTCATCGTCGGGATGCGGAATCGGTGGTCGCCGATAGTTCCCATTGAGACGAGCCACGAGATCACGACTGGAATGAAGGTTGCATATGCCAGGTTGGCGTAGATGCCCTTCATAGATCTGAGCCAGAAGAATCCGATGAAGAAGAGTGAGATGCAGCCGATAACCCAGAAGAATGAAATACCACGGCCGACAGATTTATAGACCAGATCATTTCCGGATTGGCTGCCCTTTGCGATATTTACAATCGGATCAATTTTTAGCCATGGATTGCGCGCCATCGTGCCATTGCCTAGTGGGCCAGACCATGGTGACCAATAGAACCAACCTTTATTTATGAAGAGGCGAATCGATTTACCCGGGTGACTTGCATACCACTTGATAACACACTTAACGACATCGTTATCTGTAACAGCAGTTGCAGGGGCAACTGGTTCGCATGGAACATCAGGTCCAGTGTGTGCGTAACCACCTTGAGTTCCGTCTCCTGCACCCAGTTTCATTGTGACGCCAAGGTTTGTTGAAATAACAGATTTATGAATTGAGTGTTGATTTCGCTGGATCATAATTGCTGGCGCGATTGCCATAATTCCAACAACGCCAATAAGAATAAGGGCTTGAACCTTTCGGTTCTTATACATAAGCGCCCAGACGATTGCAATCACAATGGATGTAAGCACCCAGCGAGGTTGCATAAATGAGGCTAGGGCTGAGAAGAGCCCTGCTGAAATAACTCGCAAGACAAGTCCGCGATCGTTTCCGCTTTGGCGTGATTTCATAATCAAGCCAGTGACCATCAACATGCACGCTGCAATTGGGCTCTCATACCCGACAGCGAGTGAGCTGAGAGAAAGAGTTGGATTGAAGGCAATCCCGAGCCCGATGAGGAACATATATGGCTGCAACTTTGTTCCACGCAACTGCTTTACAAAGTAATAACTTGCATAGGCATAGAAAATTGATTGGGTAAATGAAATTAAAAAGATGACGTGGGCTAATGAAATCTTGGTCAGGATCCAAATAAGTATTGGATAACCTGCAGGCCAGTACGAAAGAATGCTCTTGTCGCTGAAGTAACCCTGCTGAAGTAAGCCATCAACGCCACTCAAGTAATTCTCGCCATCTGCGCCCAACCAGCCACCAAGGAAGCCACCATTGGCATCCTTGATATTGGCCATGATGATCAACTTGATGAGAAAAGCAACAACAGGAATCGCAATGAGATAAAAGTTGATCTTCTTTGCAGAGGTTGCCTGCTTCTTCTGTGCGAGCTTTGACTTACTTGCCATTGAATTTACCCCTTGTACTGAGAGACCAAGTATGAACGAACTGCGTCCTTATCTGTAGAAGGCTCAACGACACCTGCAACCCACGCTGACATTCCACGCGCTGCAAGTGAGCGAATCACCAAATCTGCGACAGATGGATCAACAACTGCCGACATTCCGATTCCGCAGTTCCAGGTTCGTTCCAAATCTTCTTGTGGAACCGATGCAACCTCTGCCAAAAACTTCGTTGCAGCTGGAAGGGCCCATGTTGAACGGTCATATTTCGCTGTAAGCCCAGCAGGAATAACTCGGGCAGTGTTATCGGCTAATCCGCCACCAGTGATGTGGCTAAAGGTGCGCACATTTTCACCTTGGGCCTTAATCAGCGCAAGACAATCGAGTGAGTAAATCTCAGTGGGTGTCAGAAGGATTTCACCCAATGTCTGCGAGAAACCTTCGTAGGTCTTTGATAGCTCAAGTTTGTGTGTTGTAAGTATGTGACGAATGAGTGAGTACCCATTTGCATGAAATCCACTTGCTGGCATTGCAATAATTACATCGCCCGCCTTGACACGATGCGCTCCAAGTTGCTTATCGGCATCAACAGCACCTGTTGCAGCACCCGCAATATCGAATTCATCTTCACCAAGTAAACCTGGGTGTTCCGCAGTTTCTCCACCGATCAGTGCTGTGCCGGCCTTCTCGCATCCCCGCGCGATTCCGGCGACGATATCTGCAATTCGTTCTGGAATTACTTTCCCGACAGCGATGTAATCAGTCATAAAGAGGGGTTCTGCGCCGCACACAACGAGATCATCGACAACCATGGCAACAAGATCTTCACCGATGGTGTCGTACTTGCCCATCTGGCGCGCAATCTCAGTCTTTGTTCCAACGCCATCTGTGGATGTTGCAAGCAAAGGTTGTTTCATCTCTTTCAGCGCCGATGCGTCAAAGAGTCCAGCAAATCCGCCGATGCCACCCATAACTTCTGGGCGAGATGCACGTGCAATAGATGCCTTCATTAGCTCTACTGCGCGATCTCCTGCATCGATATCAACGCCAGAGTCTTTATATGTCGCCATTACATTTCAGCCTTAACAGAGTGAATCTTTTCAGTGGCTACATCAGTAATTTCAAGGCGCATCTTGCCTTCAGACAAATCTGTTGGGATTGCAATCGGATATTTACCCGAGAAGCACGCGGTGCAAAGTTTCTCTTCTGGAACACGGGTAGCTTCAACCAAGCCTTCTTCAGATACATAAGCCAGTGAATCTGCACCAATGGAGCGGCGAATTTCTTCTACTTCAAGGCCGCTTGCGATGAGTTCAGCGCGAGTTGCAAAGTCGATTCCGTAGAAGCATGGCCATTTCACAGGTGGAGATGAAATACGTACGTGGATTTCAAGAGCTCCCGCCTCGCGCAACATTCGAACAAGTGCTCGCTGAGTATTTCCCCGAACGATTGAATCGTCAACAACGATGATGCGCTTGCCTTCAATAATTTCACGTAAAGGATTAAGTTTTAAGCGAATACCAAGTTGGCGAATCGTTTGAGATGGCTGAATAAATGTACGTCCTACATAGGAATTCTTCACGAGCCCCAATCCATAAGGAATTCCAGATTGCTTTGCATATCCGATTGCAGCAGGTGTGCCAGATTCGGGAACTGGAATTACCAGATCTGCATCGACGGGAGCTTCGATAGCTAAGCGCTGTCCAATTCGACCACGCACTGCATGAATTCCTTGTCCAGCAATAGTTGTATCGGGGCGCGCAAGGTAGACATATTCAAAGATGCAACCTTTAGGGTCTGGCTTTGCCCACATTTCAGAACGAATTCCATCTTCATTAATTGCAAGGAATTCTCCGGGTTCGACTTCGCGAACGAATGCTGCACCGACAATATCAAGCGCTGCAGATTCAGAGGCAACTACCCAACCGCGATCAAGTTTTCCGATAACAAGTGGACGGACACCGTGGCGATCACGCGCTGCATACAAAGTATGTTCATCCATAAAGACGAGTGAGAAAGCACCCTCAAGTTTTGGTAAGACAGCCATTGCACTTGCTTCAACGTTTTTCTCATCCTGCAATCCAATGAGTGCAGTCATGATTTCGGTATCTGTTGTTGCGCCACGATCGCTCTTTGGTAATTCAGTCTCAAGTTTCTGAACAAGCTCTGCAAGATCGCCTGTATTTGTAAGGTTTCCATTATGAGCAAGTGCCAAAGTGCCGTACTTAGTTGGGCGCAGCGTTGGTTGTGCATTGACCCATGTACTAGATCCAGTAGTGCTATAACGGCAGTGACCAATAGCAAGATTTCCAACAAGAGAAGCTAGATCTGTTTCGGTAAAGACCTGTGAAACAAGGCCCATATCTTTATAGACCAAGATGCGATCGCCATCAGATGTTGCAATACCTGCTGATTCTTGGCCGCGATGTTGCAGTGCATAGAGCCCATAAAAAGTTAACTTTGCTACTTCTTCACCTGGCGCCCATACGCCAAAGACTCCACATGCATCTTGCGGACCCTTATCGTCTTCAAGAACATTGTGATTTAACAATCCATCTGGGCGACGGCTCATGGGGTCATCCTAAGCGGTAGTAGTTGCGTTAAATCGGCACGAACTCCAGAGGCAAGAATCAGACCTTCAGACATTGCATCGGCCCACTTTTTTTCACCGCGAGCAAGAGCGAGCCAGGTATCTGCATCCATCTCGATGATATTGGGTGGAGTTCCGCGGGTATGTGTTGGTCCTTCTCCGCATTGCACAGCTGCATACGGTGGAACTCGCACTTCAATGGCGCGACCTGGCGAGCGTTCAGTGAGGAGAGCAAGAGTCTGCTTCACTTCGGCAAGAATTTTTGGATCGCGCACTGTAATTATCCAAACAACTTCTTAAAGGTTTCGGTATGAGCTGTACGGAGTTCTGTCAGAGAAATTTTCGCGCCGTTAATGATGAGTGAATCTCCTCCAGTAGTTCCGATCTTTGTGAGCAGAATTTTCTGAGTTGCAGCTTCTTGGGTAAGAGCTGCAGTCTGTGTTGGATCAATTGCCACAACAACGCGTCCTGGGCTTTCACTTAAGAGCGCTAATCCAACGTTATCGAGTTGAATAGTTGCTCCCGTATTATGACGAAGCACCATCTCTGTAAGAGTTGCTGATAGCCCACCTTGGCTTAAATCGTGTGCGGCAGTAAAGATCTTCTTGGTGCGACCTGCAACTAGTAGTTCAATGAGTCGCATCTCGCGTTGTAAATCTGCGGTCGGTGCAATTCCGCCACGTTGGTTGTGCATATAAGCCCATTCGCTACCGGCCAGGTGGTTTTCAGTTTCGCCAAGAAGGTAGAGATCAAGACCTGCGCGATCAAATGACATTGGTGTTCGTGTGCGAACATCATCGATGACGCCAAGTACACCGATAACAGGGGTTGGAAGAATCGCTACGGCGCCAGTCTGGTTATAGAACGAGACATTTCCACCTGTAATAGGAAGTCCCATTTCAAGACATCCATCAGCAAGTCCCCGTACTGATTCAGCAAATTGCCACATGACACCTGGATCTTCGGGTGAACCGAAGTTAAGACAGTTTGTAACAGCAAGTGGTTTTGCACCCGCAGTTGCAATATTGCGAGCTGCTTCAGCAAGTGCGAGCTTTGCGCCTTCATAGGGGTTCAGATATGACCAATTGGCATTGGCATCTGTGGCTATTGCAACACCAAGATGCGTCTTCTCGTCGATACGAACCATTCCAGAATCATCTGGTTGAGCTTGAATTGAATTGCCTTGAACATAGCGATCATATTGATCAGTAACCCAAGACTTATCTGCAAGGTTGGGGGTCGCAGCAAGCTTTAAGACAGTTGCTCTAATTTCATCAGCAGTTGCAGGAATCGGAACGTTAATGACTTCTTTCGCAACTGCATCGATGTAGGCAGGTTGTGCAAGGGGGCGGTTATAGACAGGACCATCGTGGGCCACAGTGCGAGGTGGAACATCGACAATTAATTCGCCATTCCACGTTATTTCAAGATGGTTGCCATCGGTGACTTCACCGATAACGGTGACAGTTACATCCCACTTCTCGCAAATTTCAAGAAAGCGAGCAATCTTGCTTGGTTCGACAATTGCACACATACGTTCTTGTGATTCTGACATCAGAATTTCTTCTGGGGATAGTGAAGGATCGCGCAGTGGAACCTTGTCCAACTGCACCTTCATTCCACCTGAACCACCTGATGCAAGCTCTGACGTTGCACATGAAAGCCCTGCCCCGCCCAAATCTTGAATACCAACAACAAGATCTTCAGCGAAGATTTCGAGTGAACATTCGATCAAAACTTTCTCAACGAAGGGATCTCCCACCTGAACTGCAGGACGCTTTGCAGGTCCCTTAGATTCAAATGTTTCAGATGCAAGTACTGATACGCCACCGATTCCATCGCCACCAGTTTTAGCACCGTACAAAACAACAAGATTGCCTGCACCGGCAGCCTTTGCAAGCTTGATATCGCTATGTTTCATCACACCTACGCAGAGCGCGTTAACAAGTGGATTTCCTAAATAGGTTTCATCAAAGACAACTTCGCCACCGATATTAGGAAGTCCAAGACAGTTTCCATAACCACCAACACCCGCAATGATGCCTGGTAATACGCGACGTGTATCTGCAGCATCTGCTGGTCCAAAGCGAAGTGGATCCATCACTGCAATGGGGCGTGCACCCATCGTCAAAATATCGCGGACGATTCCACCAACGCCGGTTGCAGCACCTTGATATGGCTCAATAAAAGATGGGTGATTATGTGATTCAATTTTAAAAGTTACTGCGTAGCCCTGACCAACATCGACAACGCCGGCGTTCTCGCCAATTCCAACGAGGAGCGCATCAGTTTTAACTGCCTTATCACCAAATTGCTTGAGATGAACTTTGGAAGATTTATAAGAACAATGTTCAGACCACATGACTGAATACATTGCGAGCTCAGATGAAGTGGGGCGACGTCCAAGAATCTCTTTGATGCGTGCATACTCATCTGGCTTTAGCCCAAGTTCAGCAAATGGTTGTGTTGCATCTGGATTTGCTTGTGCAGTTGTAACGGTATC
>JBAWXP010000037.1:0-9225 GCA_037143995.1 Actinomycetota bacterium | reverse complement strand
TTATAACGCTGAATTGGTTCTTTCCATCTCTTACCCTGCTTCTTCAAATCGGCAGTGAGTTTCTTCATCTCATCATCTGAGTATGTATAAAGGTATTCACCTTTCTTGCCACCTGCCCCCATTGTTTCAATGCGGTGCAGTGGTGGGATCGCAGCAAAGACGCGACCAGCATCGAGCATGGGGCGCATATAGCGATACATCAAGGTAAGGAGCAAGCATCGAATGTGTGCGCCATCAACGTCAGCATCAGACATCAAGATAATGCGGCCATAACGTGCTTCATCGAGTTCAAATGATTTACCAGAACCTGCGCCAATGACCTGAATGATGGATCCACACTCTTTATCATCGAGCATCTGTGAAAGCGATGCTTTCTGCACGTTGAGAATCTTTCCGCGGATAGGAAGGATTGCTTGGAACTCTGAGTTACGAGCAGCCTTGGTGGTGCCGAGCGCAGAATCACCTTCGACGATAAAGAGCTCGGTACGTGTGACATCTTCGGAGCGACAATCAGAGAGCTTTGTAGGAAGGGAAGAAGATTCAAGCGCGTTCTTACGTCGCTGCAAATCTTTGTGGGCACGCGCGCTGATACGTGTGCGCGATGCTCCGGCAATTTTCTCCATAATCAACTTGCCATTTGCCTTATCGATGCGACGAGTTGTAGCGAAGAACTCTTTCAACTTATCGGCAACGACAGCAGAGACAATCTTGGTGGCCGCTGCTGTTCCCAGAACTTCCTTTGTCTGACCTTCAAACTGTGGCTCAGACATACGCACTGTGACAACTGCGGTGAGACCTTCCATAACGTCATCTTTAATGACATCAATTTCATTCTTCTTCAGAATGCCTGCACTACGCATAGCCTCGTTAAAAGATTTAGTGATTGCGCGTTCGAAACCAAGTACGTGGGATCCGCCCTTAGGGGTAGCAATAATGTTGACGAATGAGCGCATAGTGGTGTCAAAGCCCATGCCCCATTTCAGAGCGATATCAACTTCCATGTCGCGTTCGACATCTGTTGAAACCATATGGCCTTTGTCATCGAGTACCGGCACAGTTTCTTGGTAATGACCACTTCCGTAAATACGAATGACTTCACCAACAGGTGCATCAGGCTGTAAGAAGTCGCAGTATTCAGAGATTCCACCCTTATGAAAGAAGGTCTGCGTGGTCTTCTCTTTCTTGCGATTATCGTTAACGACAATAGAAAGTCCTGGAACTAAAAATGAAGTCTGTCGAGCGCGCGCATAGATATCTTCAAGGTCAAGCTCTGCATCTTTCAGGAAGATTTGGCGATCTGACCACCACTTTGTACGTGTTCCCGTTACCTTTGCAGAAATCTTTCCAATAGTGCGTAGCCCAGATTGCGGTGTGAACTCAGCTTTCGGTCCATCGCCATCGAATACACCGGCGACTCCGCGCTTAAATGACATCCAGTAAATCTTGCCATTACGGTCAACTTCAACATCCAGGCGTTCAGCAAGTGCATTTACTACTGATGCACCAACACCGTGAAGACCACCGGATGCAGCATAGGAACCGCCACCGAATTTTCCGCCGGCGTGAAGCTTTGTCATAACAACTTCAACGCCAGTAAGACCTGTCTTAGGTTCTTTATCGACTGGAATTCCGCGACCATCATCATGTACTTCCACAGATCCATCGGCCTCAAGATTAATTTCAATATTCTTGCAATGTCCAGCTAGCGATTCATCGACTGAGTTATCGATAATTTCCCAGAGACAGTGCTGCAGGCCACGTGAATCGGTAGAACCGATATACATTCCGGGGCGTTTACGAACGGCATCAAGGCCTTCGAGGACAGCGAGATCTTTGGCGGTGTAGCTATCTTTAGAATCCACCACTGCTTCGAAATTCAATTGGTCTGCCACGGTGGCAAAGGTTATCTAGCCAATCCTTCGCATCTGCGTAAGCGCGCCGATAAGTCTCATATATTGATAGATCAGGGTGAGATATCTCAAATTATCGATAAATCTGGGCTCAAATCGGTAAAAATTTATAAAAATGGAATCTATTTGCCGAGCGGGGAATAAAGAGAACTGGCATGATGTTCCATAGATATACAACAACTTCCCACTAGCGAAACGGAGAGCGCGATGACCGAGCAAGTAATCCTCGAATCCACACCTCTTAATGCCCTCGATCGATGCGATCGATGCGGCGCTCAGGCGTATGTTCGAGCAACACTTCTCTCAGGTGGGGAACTTCTTTTCTGTGCACATCACGGTAAGGAATATGCTGAAAAGTTAAGCACTGTTGCTGCAAATATCCAGGACGAGTCAGAAAAGCTTGTCGAAGTTAAATAATTAGAATTAAAGGAAAAGCCCCCTATGTACACATAGGGGGCTTTTCTCTTCTCTCATTTTAATCTAGGTAATCGCGTAGTGATTGCGAGCGTGATGGGTGACGAAGCTTCGACATAGTCTTTGACTCAATCTGGCGAATACGTTCGCGGGTAACTCCGTGAACTTTACCGATCTCATCTAGTGTCTTTGGCTGTCCGTCTGTAAGTCCATAACGAGCCTTGATGACATCGGCTTCGCGGTTGGTAAGACCACCCAGTACCTGCATCAACTGCTCCTGCAAGATTGTAAATGTCACCGATTCTTCTGGCTTTACAGCTTCAGAATCTTCAATCAAATCACCGAATTCAGAGTCTCCTTCTTCACCCAGTGGTGTGTGAAGTGAGATTGGTTCGCGACCGTACTTCTGAACTTCGACAACCTTTTCAGGTGTCATATCGAGCTCTTTTGCGAGCTCTTCAGGTGTTGGTTCGCGCCCTAGATCCTGAAGCATCTGACGCTGCACACGTGCCAACTTATTGATGACTTCAACCATGTGAACAGGAATACGGATTGTGCGAGCCTGGTCTGCCATTGCGCGAGTGATTGCCTGACGAATCCACCATGTTGCATACGTGGAAAACTTGTAACCCTTTGTGTAGTCGAACTTTTCGACAGCGCGGATAAGACCGAGGTTTCCTTCTTGAATCAAGTCAAGGAAGAGCATTCCGCGGCCTGTGTAGCGCTTTGCAAGAGATACAACCAGACGTAGGTTTGCCTCGAGCAAGTGGTTCTTTGCGCGCTTTCCATCTTCGACAATCCACTCGAGCTCGCGCTTGAGTTTCTTATCAATCTTCTTTGTGTTCTTGAGGGCCTCATCAGCAAAGAGTCCAGCTTCAACGCGAGTCGCAAGTTCCACTTCGAGCTCTGCGTTAAGAAGTGCAACGCGACCGATCTGCTTGAGGTAATCCTTAACAGGATCTGCAGTTGCACCAGCGGTAAGAACAGTCTGTTCTGGTGGCAGGCGCTTGATTTCAATCTGGATAAAGCGCGCCTGCTCGTTGAAGAAGTACTGCAAATCTTCAAGATTCTTGAGGTAGCCCTGATTAACGGCTTCAGCGATCATCTTTGCTGATTTTTCATTGAAGGTGTTCATGGCAAATTGCTGTTGAATCTGCTTGAAGGTAAGGGCCTTCGCATCAGCTTGATCAATATTGTGCTTTGGCGCTACATCGACACCTTGGATCTTGCCATTGATAGCTTCGAGAACGAGATTTACATTCTTGAGATCCTTCTTATGCTTCTCGCGCTCATTCTTATCTTCTTCTTCATCATCGGCATCGGATTCGAGAAGGGTAAATGAGCCTTCTTCGTTCTTAGTCTCATCAGAGAGAGTGACAACGCGTGGCTGATCTTTGCCATCTGTTTCGGCATCGATGATCTCGGATGCTTCTGCAATCAGCGTTTCTACATCTTCAAGTTCTACTTCTTCGACAACAATTTCATTGCCATCTTCATCAAGAACTACGGCAGCCTTGGAACCAGATGCCGCCTTTGGCTCTTCCTTTGGAGCAACGAGTGCAAGCTGTGCCTTCGACAAGATACGACTTGGTGCGCCAAGTCCTGCCTTACGTGCCTTCTCAGTTGCTTCAGGTATTACTTCATCAAGCTGGCGGGCTTCTAGAGCGAGCGCCATAAATTCTTTCTTAACAGCCTTGCGATAGTTATCGATCCCACTTACTGCAAGTGAATCAACAATCTCTTTATGTCGAGCAACAAGGTTCTTGAGATCTACAAGTTGCTGCACTTCTTTCGCAGATAGATCTTTCTTTAACTCAACTTTGACAGGCTTTGCTGCAACCTTCTTAACGGGAGCTACCTTCTTCGCTGGAGCTTTCTTAGCAACAGCCTTCTTTGCTACAGCTTTCTTAGCAACGGCCTTCTTTGCAGCAGGCTTTGCTGCAACTTTCTTGCCTTTTGCCTTGTTTTTGAGCGCACTAAATACAGCCACAATTGTCCTTTGGTTGTTTCTTCGAACTTCTCGAAGGTAATACCTATATTGTACCTGCAACATGCAAGGCGTGCCGAATCGCATCGCCCATCGCTTCAGCCTCAACCAGAAATCCATCGTGCCCAAAGTCAGAACTGATGACAATTGGCGCATCTGAGGTCGGTACAAGGTCAGATATCTCAACCTGAAGTCGAGGTGGGAAGAGGCGATCTGTATCAATAGTGACCACAACAACGGGCACTGTGATGCTCTCCAGGGCTGCAGCAACGCCTCCGCGGTCTCGACCTATGTCATGTGAGTTCATCGCATCCGTCAGGGCGATATAGGTATTGGCATCAAAACGCTGTGCCAGCTTGCTCGCTTGGTGGTCTAGGTATGACTCGACGGCGTAGCGCCCGGTCTCATCTCCCTGCAATTGGCGGCCAAAGCGCACATCCATCTCAGACTCAGTTCGGTAAGTCAGATGGGCGATGCGACGAGCAATACCCATTCCATCGATGGGGCCTCGCTCTTGTTCGTAGTAATCACCGTCATTGAAATTCGGATCTGATTTGATTGCTCGAATTTGAATCGATGCTGTTCCGATTTGATCGCCTGTTGCAACAGCAGAGGAACCGATTGTGCAGATTGCACCCACGCGATCAGGTAATTGCACTGCCCATTCAAGCGATCTCATTCCACCCAGTGATGGTCCTACTGCCAATAAATACTTTGTAATACCAAGAGCATCGCTAAAGGCTACTTCGGCGCTGACCATGTCGCGAATGGTGATGATGGGAAAACGTGAACCATAGCGTTTTCCATCAGAGGCAATACTCGATGGCCCAGTTGAACCTTGACACCCACCGATGACATTGGGGCAGATGATGAAATATTTATCGGTATCAAATGGCAATCCAGGGCCAACCATCTGCGGCCACCATCCAGTGACATCAGACCACCCTGTCATGGCATGGTTTACTAAAATTGCATTGGTTTTATCCTTATTGAGCGTTCCCCATGTTTGATACGCAATGGTGATATCAGGAAGCGTCTCGCCATTTTCCAGAAGTAGTGAGCCAATCGAAATGAACTTACGATCGCCTGGATCATCGCCCTCAAGCCACGCACCAGTGACATCGAAGTTGGGTCTGCGGCTCATAGATGAATCCTTCACGCACTTGCAGTCGCACATGAAGTGCAGCTACCTGGTCGTCACCCGGAGCACCCCACCGCGGTGGAGGGTTGCCGTCTCATCAGCCGGGGCTATCGATGAGAACTCGTGACCACTGCATATATTACCCGAAGATTCCAGCAACAACTTTGGGGTGAAGTTCAGCCCGCATCGCTGTAAATGACTGGGGTGGCCACCCTGCGGTGAAGACTCGACGCAGCAGCAAGGCCAACGAATATTGGTCATCATCTGCAAGGGCGCGATCGAGCGCCTTATGGGCAAGGGCTCCTTCCCCGCGTTCGTAAGCCATTGATGCAAAGAGAGATGCAACGGGAGCCACAAAACCACGTGGTGCAATCACCAAGAGATCTCGCCACATCGACCAATATAAATCAGCGCTCTCATCTGTATGACTGCCCAGAGAAAAATCACGCACTTGAATATCGCTCATGCGACCGATGACTCGCGCCACGAGTTCGCGATCTTCGGCGCCACGACCTTCGCGATATTCGCCAACTAAATCAATCACGGCTGTTGCGCCATCTCGTTGCAGATCATTGATCTCTTCGGCATCACTGGATACCCAATATTGATGGACTTCATCTTGCCACGCACTCTCATGTGATGAAGGAAGCGCTGAGATGGAGTGAATGAGATCTCCGACGGTGGCAAATGGCATGGGGTGTCCTGCAATGACATGTTCTGCAGCGATGCGCGATGAATCAAGTGGAGGAACCTCAGTTCCTTCTGGTGGGCAACATGTGAGATCGGTACACATCATCGATCTAAAGCGGCCGCCCGAGACAATAAGTGACTCTTTAATATCGATTCCGGCACGCACAAGTGCAGCACTGAGATTAATCATTACAGGTTCAGGATCAACACCATCTGAGATATAGGAAACGATAAAGGCGCCACCTGCACCCTCGCGAGTCACATGCGATGCCAGCAAGTCATAGCTTTCGGCCGCAATATCGGTGGGGAAATCAACGCGCATCGCCATTCCGACAGCGTCATCTTTCAGCGCTACTAGGACTAGCGAATTTTCTGGGTGATACCCAATAAGAAATGGAATTACAGCGAGTAAGTCGTGAGGTGAAGTAAGTGTTGTCATAGTGGTGTCCTTGTTCTCTCTTATCGGTTGTAAGTGATGGGTGGTGTGAAACGAGTGGGTGCTGCAACGACAGTGATGGGTAGAACTGAAACGGTTTGGATATCTCCGTTGATATGGGCGGTAACTCCTTGAACGGTGAAATCTCCCGCCCACTGAGTAATGAGTTCGATTATGTAGTGGCCAGGTTTTGAGTAGGAATGACGGATCTGCCCATCGGGATATGGCGCCCCCACTTTGTCCGTGACATACACAACGCCATCTCCGTAATGCCAGAAGAAAGTTGGCTTGAGTTTTACATCTACTAGCTCGCCAACGATTTCAATTCTCTTGGTGAAGAAAGATGGAATATCGCTCCAGAAGTAGACCGGAACTTTGATGAGAGGCTCAAAGGATGGTGAGTATGCAATACCTGCAGTGGGAAGTGCTTCAATCAATTTATCGTTCAGTGATTGCGCTTGTGCAGATGGTGTCACAACCTTACGAACGACAGGTTTTTTTGTGGTTGCAACTTTCGGTCTTGCACTTGCCGAAGCGACAGGCTTGGGAGTTGCAGTTCGGCGAATGATTGGAGCACGCTTTTTCACTGGTGCTGGTGCAACTGCTTTCTTCTGCACCGGTCCGCTTCCTTTGCGACCTTCGATGACGATCTTTCCATCTTGGGTATAGACATCGATACATGCCTTATCGATGCAATCGGCGGCGCGTGCTGCGGGTATAAAAGTTGTACAAAGTAGCGCTGCAATAAGGATTTTCTTCATGCGCGGGAGGGTAAATGGCTCGCGCAATCTTTAACTGAACTATCTCTGATTCTGTGGATACTCTAGGGTCAATGGCTTTAGCCATCTGACTTCGAGGGAATTGAACATGGTTGCGCGCGATGGTGATGGATGGATTGAATGCGTATGCGGATCTAAGCATTGGGGCAAACACGGCGCTGCAGGCCTTCTGATTATTCGAGACGGTGCAATTTTTCTACAACACCGCGCACCGTGGGTTCATAACGGAGATACCTGGGGTATTCCAGGAGGTGCGCGCGATTCGCACGAGACGATTATTGAGGGCGCCATTCGTGAAGCGGTGGAGGAGACCGGAATCAACCCCGATGATCTACAACCAGTTCATACCTTCACCGATAATCATGACGGCTGGAGTTATTCGACAGTCATCGCCTTTGCAAATGAATCACTTGAAGGCCATGAACTCAACGATGAATCACACGAAGTGCGATGGGTGAAATTCGATGATGTGACGCGTATGCCGCTTCATCCCAGCTTTGCCAAGACCTGGCCCGAAGTTCGAAAAATTATCGATGAATTAGAGGCCATCGCGTAGTCGCTTGAGCGAATCGCGAACAACTGCTCCATCACTTGTCCGCCACAACGGTGGCATCGAATTGAGAAGAACGCTTCCATATCGCTTTGTTACGATTCGCGAATCAAGAATTGCAACAACACCACGATCTTCAATACTGCGAATCAGCCGTCCTGTTCCTTGCGCTAATAAAAGAGCTGCGCGAGGTACCGATACCTGCATAAATCCACTTCCGCCTGATGCATCAGCAAGGGAAGAACGTGCTGACATCACAGGTTCATCAGGACGCGGAAATGGAATGCGATCGATGGCAACAAGGATGCAGGAATTTCCCGGCACATCAACGCCCTGCCACAGCGACATGGTTCCTAAGAGAATTGAAGTTTCATCTTTTGCAAAGCGTTCGACCAGTGGCCCCACTGCATCTCCACGTTTTTGTGTGATGATCGAAATGGGCAAGTCCACTAATACTTTGCGAAGGTGCAAGTCAGCTGCCTCTACTCCGCGCCATGAACTAAAGAGCGCCAAGGTGCGACCGCCGGCAGCATCAATGAGTTCGCCGAGTTCATCCAGTACTTCCTGGCTTGGACCATCGCGTCCTGGTTCAGGCAGATGTTTAGGCATATAGAGCACGCCCTGGTTAGCAAAATCAAAGGGAGAGCCCACATCGAGCATCTGCACATTAGCGGGATCGATCTCACCAGGTTCAATCTCTTCATCTGAATCTGTACCAACTACAAATCCAATACTGCGAGCCATCGCATCAAAGTTATTTCCAACAGTCAGCGTTGCAGATGTGGCAATGACAGGGTTTTTAGTCAGCAAATTACTGCGCAATACATGTGAGACGGAAAGTGGCGCTAAGTGCAGAGTTGAGAAAGTTGGCTCATACCAAAGTACTTGTTCATTGCCCATCTTGAGTAGCTTTCCAGCAATCGTTGCAATCTCTTGGACAGCTCCCTTTACTCGCGCGCGCTCTGCATTTGCATCGGGATCAATGATTTCGTCATCTGCATTAATGAGCTGTACCAATGCACTTGCTGACTCTTTCACCTTTCGAATAGGAGCTTCAAGGGAACTTGGAATCTCTTCAAGTCGGCCTTGCGCAGAGAAATCTCCCTTAATCTGTTCACCGTAATCGGCCATGGCATCATGGAAACTATCTGCGGCGTTGGTGAATCCATCTGATGGTTTGCCCGGCATGTATTTGCGCGCCATTGCAGCAGCGCGTTGCACGCGCCCTGATGTCAGCTCTTCTGTAACAGCTTGCGTGGTGCGATCCATAAATTCGTGAGCCTCATCAAGGATTACTGCATCGCGCTCGGGCAAGATG
>JBAWXP010000036.1:0-9259 GCA_037143995.1 Actinomycetota bacterium | reverse complement strand
AAGCCTCTCAGCGTCGATGGTACTGCACGGGTGACCTTGTGGGAGAGTAGAACGTTGCCGGACTTCTTTTATAAAAAGGGGCGCTTATTTATAAGCGCCCCTTTTTTATTTTCTAGAAGTTAATATGTGTCAGATATTTAGGGAGTTAGAAATGGTAGAGCGTCCAAGAAATAGCGACCGACCAGGACGTGGTGGTCGCGATGATCGCGCGGGTGCATCGCGCCAAGTTTCCAAGGGTCGTGAAGTCAGTGATCCACGCGGGTTTCGACCAGCTCCGCAAGAGCGCGACCAATCGCGAATTCGTCCACGTATCTTCGAACCAGATATCCCTGAAGATGTCACAGGGGAGGAGTTAGAGAAGAGTGTTCGTGCAGAGCTGCTCAGTCTCTCTGCAGAAAATGCAAAGGTTGTGGCTCGTCATATGGTCTGCGTCAATCTTTATATGGATGTTGACCCAGAGCTCTCACATAAGCATGCAGTGGCTGCTGCGCACCATGCTGGCCGTCTTGCAGTAGTTCGTGAAACGGCTGGATATGCTGCTTATCGCGCAGGTCACTATGAAATTGCACTGAAAGAATTACGTGCATCAAATCGAATCTCAGGCGATGTCTCAATGTGGCCAGTGATGGCAGATTGTGAACGTGGACTTGGAAATCCTCTGAAAGCGCTGAATTTGGCTGGTTCTGCAGAGGTTAAGCGTTTGGCAAAACCTGAAGAAATCGAGATGCGCATTGTCGCATCTGGTGCGCGTCGCGATCTTGGAGAATTCGATGCAGCAGTTGTAACACTGCAATGTAAAGAGTTGAAGAATGAGAATGAAGAGTGGGCTCTACGCCTTCGCTATGCATATGCTGATGCACTCGATGCAGCTGGGCGCAAGGAAGAAGCGCACGAATGGTTCCTTAAGTGCGCTGACCTTGATCCTGATGAGCTCACCGATGCCCTCGAACGTTCTGAGAGCTAAATAGATATCCACATATATTTTGGACTTTCCTAAATTTGTCAGAAGGATAATCAATCATCGCCCTTTCAATAATTGAAGGGATCACTATGGCTGCAACAAAGAAAGTCGAGAAAGCTTCCACTCGAATCGAGGAGGAAGAGATTGATTACTCCCTCAACGATCTTCTTCTGCGGGGTCGAGTCTCAGCCCCTGCAACAACAAAAGAGCTGCCCAGCGGAGATAAGGTCGTGGAGTTTCGCTTAATTGTTACTCGCACCGAACGCGAGGGAGTCGATACCCTCGATATCGCAGCCTGGAGCGCAAAGATGCGCAAGGTGGCGCTGACTCTCGAAGGGGATGAATGGATTGAAGTGTCAGGCTCGATCCATCGCCGTTTCTGGCAGAGCCCAACTGGCGTTGCAAGCCGGTGGCAGATCGAGGCGGCTGAGATCCTCCGCCTTTAAATCAACGAACTCGATACTCTAGGGCTATGTCAAAGTCGCCCGCATCAGAGATCTTCTCGACGCTCAAGAGCTACGCTCAGAAGCTCTCGGATGGCGAACGTACTCCGGCCGAGATTGCATCCGCTCTCAACGATTGGGCTCACGAAAGCGCCGAATCTGTTCGAGGGAAAATTCATGAGGAAGTTGAGAGCGCTGTACTTAAGATGGGTTTTGTAAAGCGCGAAGAGTTCGATGCTCTAGCAAAAGAGGTTGCCTCTCTCAAGAAGTCGCCGAAGTCAACGACAAAGAAGACGGCCCCAGCGAAGCAAGTTACAAAGAAGATTGTTAAGAAGAGCGCACCCAAGAAGAAGGCAGTGAAACGATGAGCGAAGAGCAAGAAGTAAATCTCGTGCAGGAAGTTCGTAACGAACTTGAAGAGATAGATGCCAGCGACCTTACTGAACACTCGGCTCGATTCGAAGCGCTCCATGAGAAACTGCAAGAGTCACTTAAGTCAATCGATAATCTCTAAGCGCCAACCATGAAGACACGTCTCGATGCAGAACTCGTACGTCGCGAACTTGCACGTTCGCGCGAGCATGCTGCAGATCTCATCGAGTCCCGTTCAGTTCTTGTTGGAGGAATTCCTGCAACCAAACCTGCAACACAAGTTGATGCCGAAACTTCAATCACAATTCAAGGCGATCGTGATGATTTTGTATCTCGTGGAGGACATAAATTAGCTGGAGCGCTCGATGCCTTTACCGGTGTTGCAGTTGAGGGCAAGACATGTCTCGATGCCGGTGCATCCACTGGTGGCTTCACCGATGTTCTCTTACGTCGAGGTGCCACACTCGTTGTTGCAGTAGATGTCGGATATGGACAACTAGCGTGGGAACTGCGCCAAGATCCACGGGTAAAAATTCTTGATCGCACCAATATTCGTCATCTGACAGGCGAACAAGTGGGCGAAGATATTGATCTCGTTGTCGCCGATCTCTCTTTCATCTCACTTGCACTGGTGCTGCCAGCACTCGCTGCAGTCTCCAAAGCTGATGCGGATTTTGTACTGATGGTAAAACCTCAATTTGAGGTAGGCCGGGAAAAGTTAGGCGCTGGGGGAGTTGTTCGAGATCCTGCACTTCGACGTTCAGCAGTTCTCGATGTAGCAGAGGCGGCGTACGACGTAGGTCTTGGAACAATGGGAATTGCAGCAAGTCCACTACCAGGACCTGCTGGCAATGTTGAATACTTCTTATGGCTTCGTCGTGGCGCACCAGCAATCGACGAAGGCGCGCTTGATAGAGCGATTGAGATGGGACCTGCATAATGACCATTCGTAGCGCTGCACTTGTTATCAACCCTTCTCGCGATGAGGCAATCACTGCGGCACAGGAGCTTGCTCCACTTCTTTACTCAGCGGGTTTTTCGCTCTACACAATCTCTGATGTATCAATCGAGGGGATTAAGAAGGTTTCTCCGGCAGATCTACCTGATATCGAAGTAGCCGTTGTATTAGGTGGAGATGGAACTATTCTTCGCGCTGCTGAAATTACTCTCAGGAACAACGTTCCATTGCTAGGAATTAATCTTGGACATGTTGGCTTTATGGCCGAAGTAAATCGCCCACCGATAGCTGCAATCGCCGAAAGTATTATCTCCAAGAGTTATGTTTCAGAAGATCGCATGATTCTTCGCTACTCAGTCGAACGCGCAGGCAAGGAAATTGGTAATGGTTGGGCGCTCAACGAAGTTACCGTCGAACGCAATGGAACCACGATGGTCGAACTCTTCGTTGAAATCGACAATAGACCACTTTCTCATTGGGGTTGTGATGGTCTTATCTGTTCAACCCCAACAGGTTCGACGGCTTATGCATTTAGCGCAGGTGGGCCTGTTCTATGGCCAGAAGTAGATGCGCTTGTACTGCTTCCCATCTCTGCACATGCACTCTTCTCGCGTCCTATGGTCGTCTCACCAAAATCTGAAATTGTTGTCACTATCGATTCATCAGATGCGCTGCTATCTGCAGATGCGCTACGCAAGACCCCGCTCCATAAAGGAGATCGCGTTCTCATCACTCGAGGATCTCAGACAATCAAACTTTCTCATGTCTCTAAAACGCTCTTCACCGATAGATTGGTAGCAAAGTTCAAACTTCCCGTTGAAGGTTGGCGCGGTGAGTGAACGTTCCTATCTAGAAGAGATTTCAATTCGCAATCTTGGAATCATCGAACAATCTGAACTCGAACTCGGTCGTGGTCTTAACGTTTTGACTGGCGAAACCGGTGCAGGCAAGACGATGATTCTTACAGCGCTCACTCTTGTCCTAGGTGGCAAGAGCGATAGTTCGCTGGTCCGTCACGGCTCCGAACGACTTGTTGCAACCGCGCAGTTTTCTGTAACTTCCAATTCGCAAGAGAAGTTAGATGAGATCGGCGCAGAGACCGACGGGTCATCACTCATCGTTACGCGCACCGTCAATAGCGATGGAAAGAGCAAGGCATCATGTGGGGGAGTCACAGTTCCTGCTGGCACTTTGGCAGATGTTACTGAGCCACTCATTGAAATTCATGGCCAATCTGCCAATGCGCAGATAGTGAAACCAGCTCGCCAACGCGAACTTCTTGATCGATTTGGCGGAGCTGTGATTGCAAAGGCAATTTCTGAATACCAAGAGATCTATGGCCAATATTCTGAATTGAAAGATCGCATCAAAACAATGAAGGCATCTGCCAATAAGCGCGATGGTGAAATCGCAGAGCTTGAAGAATTTCTCGCTGCCTGGGGCAAATTGAAGGCGGTGCGCAATGAAGCATCAACTGTTGAAGATGAGATCAAGCGTTTATCCAGCGTCGAAGATCTTCGCATTGCATCAAGTGGTGCACTCTCATCACTGGATGCAGAAGAATCTGGAGCGCTCAATCTGCTGCATTCGGCGCGACGCTTTCTCGATGCTGCAAAGGGGAAAGATTCACGTCTTGAAGAGATTGCAGAACGCGTAGCGGAATCCCTCTTTATCCTCGATGATGCATCATCAGATTTAGCCTCTTATGCAACTGGCCTTGAAGCAGATCCGCAACGATTAGATATCCTGCAAAGTCGCAAAGCTGAGATTGGCCTTTTCATCAAACGTTGGGGTGGAGCAGGATCACTGGATGATGAACTTGTGCTTCTCGCTGCAAAGGCGAAGACCGGCAAGGAATCCATTGCAGATCTCAAAGGCGGGGACGATCGCATCGCAGAACTCGAAAGCGAACTAGCTAAAGTGAAGAAATCACTTCTCGCATCTGCTCAGTCCTTAACAGGATCACGAAGTGAGGCAGCTCTTGCGCTCTCGAAAGCTGTCACAACAGAGATTCAAGCGCTATCAATGCCACACACTCAATTCTTCGCAGAAGTTATCTCGCCAGATTACGGCTCTGCTCTTAAAGAGAGTGATTTCACTGTATTGGGTTGTGATGAGATCACAATGCAGATTCAAGGTCAGATCGATGGTCCAAAGATCGCTCTTGGAAAAGGCGCGAGCGGTGGCGAAATGTCGCGCATTATGTTGGGTCTTGAAGTTGTCATCGCGCAATCACATCCCGTCGGTACCTATATTTTTGACGAGGTTGACGCTGGAGTTGGCGGCAAGGCTGCTATTGAAGTTGGAAAGCGCTTACATGCCCTCGCACAGAACGCTCAAGTCATTGTTGTTACCCACCTTCCGCAGGTTGCGGCGTGGGCAGATACCCACTTTGTCGTTCGCAAAAGTAGCGATGGATCAGTTGTGCAATCTGGAGTCTCAAAACTTGCACAATCTGAGCGTGTAGAAGAGATTGCTCGCATGCTTGCAGGGCTTGAAGAATCCTCTAGTGCGCGAGAACACGCGGCCGAACTCCTAGCGATGCGAGGGTAATCCCACACAGGCGATAGGATGGTCTTCCATGAGCCAAGCGCATGTGACGAAACATATTTTTGTAACTGGCGGAGTCGCCTCAAGTCTTGGAAAAGGTCTCACGGCTTCTTCTTTAGGTCGCCTACTTGTAGCCCGCGGTATTCGCGTCACAATGCAGAAGCTCGACCCTTATCTCAATGTTGATCCAGGCACGATGAATCCTTTCCAGCACGGTGAAGTTTTTGTCACCGATGATGGCGCTGAAACAGATCTGGATATCGGCCACTATGAGCGCTTTCTAGATAGAAATCTCTCGGGTTCTGCCAATGTCACAACAGGTCAGGTGTATTCGAAGGTAATCGCTCGCGAACGTCGTGGCGAGTATTTGGGCGAGACAGTACAAGTAATTCCACACATCACCAATGAGATCAAAGAGCGGATGTTGGCTAATGATTCTGCTGATGTTGATGTTGTCATTACTGAAATCGGCGGAACTGTCGGCGATATCGAATCACAACCATTTCTAGAAGCAGCACGTCAGCTTCGACAAGAAGTAGGGCGAGATAACGTTTTCTATCTTCACATCTCACTGGTTCCATATATCGGACCTTCGGGAGAGCTTAAGACAAAACCAACACAGCATTCGATTGCAGCACTTCGAAGTATCGGTATTGCACCAGATGCAGTTGTCCTTCGTTGCGATCGACCGATTCCAGAGGGCATTAAGAAGAAAGTTTCCTTGATGTGCGACGTTGATCTTGAGGCCGTTGTCGCTGCAGTAGATGCACCATCAATTTATGACATCCCCAAAGTTCTCTTTACTGAAGGTTTGGATTCCTACATTGTGCGCCGGCTTGCTCTCGGAGGCCATGAAGTGCAATGGGGCGAATGGGATGATCTCCTTAAGAAGGTTCACTCTCCACAACACACTGTGAAAGTTGCACTTGTCGGAAAGTACATTGATCTGCCGGACGCATACCTCTCAGTCTCTGAAGCACTTCGTGCCGGCGGTTTTGCAAATGAAGCAAAGGTGGAAATCATCTGGGTTCCCAGCGATGAGTGCGAAACCCCGGAAGGTGCGAAGATGGCGCTAGGCGCCATAGATGCGATCTGTGTTCCAGGTGGCTTTGGTATTCGCGGGATTGAAGGAAAACTAGGTGCGCTTACATTCGCCCGTGAAAATATGATTCCAACTCTTGGTCTATGCCTTGGCTTGCAATGTATGGTGATTGAAGCAGCTCGCAATATGGCTGGAATCAAAGATGCAAACTCAGCTGAATTTCTACCTGATAGCGGCACCCACGTTATTGCAACGATGGATGATCAGAAGGCAATTGTCGCTGGCGGGGGAGATATGGGCGGTTCTATGCGTTTAGGTCTCTACAAAGCGACGCTTCTTCCCGGATCTATTGTTGCTGGCGTATATGGAGCTACTGAAATTTCAGAGCGCCACCGCCATCGTTATGAAGTGAATAATCAATATCGTGATCAGATTGCAAAGGCCGGTCTGGTCTTCTCTGGAATGTTCACAGATCGCGATCTCGTCGAATTTGTCGAGCTTGCCAAGGAAGTGCATCCATATTACGTAGGAACACAAGCGCACCCTGAACTGCGTTCACGACCTACACGTCCACACCCACTCTTTGTCGGACTCATCGCAGCAGCGCTAGTTCGTAAGGGCGATCACTAAATTAGAGTTGCGCTATGAATTTCGAGGCAGCGCGGTCGTCCTATCTCGATCAATTGCGTATCGAACGTGGGCTTTCAGGTAATTCAGTCTCGGCCTATGCGAGAGATCTAGGTAAGTTTTCTGACTTTCTCACATCGCCTAAGAAGAACTTTGAAGAACTTACGTCGCAAGACCTCACCGATTTTGAAGTCTGGCTCAAATCTAAGCGACTTGCACCAACCAGCATCAATCGCACCCTCTCTGCAGTAAAAGGTTTTTACAAGTATGCAAATCTGGAGTTTGGCATTTCCAACCCAACGCTAGAGATAGTCAGCGGAAAGATTCCCCGCAAACTTCCCAAAGCGTTATCTATCGATGAGATAACTCGATTGATTGACTCTGCTAAACGCGAGGGAGACCCAATATCGCTTCGAGACTTCTCGATGCTTGAGCTTCTCTACTCTTCGGGTGCTCGCGTCAGCGAAATTGTCGGAGTAAATATCTCTGATATTTCTATCTCACAGACAAACGACGGAGATGTGACGGTTCTGAAATTGCGTGGCAAAGGCTCAAAAGAGCGCATTGTTCCTCTCGGGAAGTTTGCTGTTGCAGCTCTTGAAGATTACTTCACTCGTACCAGACCCGGCTTGGCTGCAAAGAATTCTAAGAGTGAACCAGCGCTCTTTCTTAACTCCAGAGGAAAGCGACTTTCTAGGCAGAGCGCCTGGCAGATCGTGTTAGACGCAGCTGTGGCAACTGGGCTTGTAGGCAAAGTCTCTCCACACGTATTTAGACACTCATATGCCACCCACTTATTAGATGGGGGAGCTGATATTCGCGTTGTGCAGGAGTTATTGGGGCACTCTTCAGTGACAACGACGCAGATTTACACACTTATCACTATCGATAAAGTGCGCGAAAGTTATAGCACTGCACACCCTCGAGCGAAATAGTTTTAGATTCCGCGCAATCTACGTGCAAGAATACTTTGATCGCCCTTTGCCTCAAGGTCGGCGATAATCACTGCGATTGATTCACGGACTATACGACCACGATCTACTGCAAGCCCTAAATCTCCACGGAGCATGAGACGCGCTTGGTCGAGATCAAAGAGTTCATCGGTTGAGATGTAGACGGTGATTTTCTCTTCATGAAGTTCGCGTCCTGATGGAGATTTTTCAGCAGCAGTGACGCGACGACGAGAAATTGTACGAACGCCCTTCTTTGTCTTTGGTGTTGCGCTCTGCGTTACTGACGTGACAGGTGCGGAAGTTTGGATAGGTTCTGCAACCTGACGCACCGCGCTGAGCGCTGGGGTATTGGCGCGGAATAGTTCATCTGCTCCGGGCAAGCTGGCTCTACGTGTCATCGGGCGCCTCCTCGGGCTATGAGTTCGCGTGCAAGGCGACGGTATGACTGCGCACCACCTGAAGATGATGCATATGCAGTAATGGGCTCGCCTGCAACGGTTGTTTCAGAGAATCGAATCGTCTTAGCAATAATCGTTTCAAATACATCCTCAGGATATTTCTCAAGAATTGCAGTGAGAACTTCGCGATTATGCAGAGTCTTACGTTCATACATAGTCGCAAGAATTCCGACTAATTTCAGCTGCGGATTGAGGAAGCTGCGGACCTTATCGATATTGCCTTTAAGTTCGATAAATCCGTGGAGAGCAAAGTATTCACACTGCAGCGGAACAATGACTTCATCCGATGCAACAAGAGCGTTGATAGTCAGCTGTCCCATTGTTGGCTGGCAGTCAATCAAGATCACGTCATATTCACCGCGAAGGCGAGCGAGCGCGCGCTTTAAGTATTGCTGACCACCGATTTCAGCGCCAAGAGTTGTTTCAGCTGTACCTAAATCGCGGTTAGCGGGAAGGAAATCAAGACCTGCAACAGATGACTTTAAAACAATCTCATCGATATTTGCATCCTGTGTCATGAGTGCGTAGTAAACAGTGTTCTCGAGTGGCAGTGCATGTGCGTTGACGCCGAGACCTAGCGAGAGACCGCCTTGTGGGTCGAAGTCAACGAGGAGTACGCGACGACCAAGTTCGGCGAGCGCAGCCCCTAAGTTGATTGTTGATGTTGTTTTACCAACGCCACCTTTTTGATTGAAGATCGAGATGACCTTTGCATCACCGTGCTCAGTGATAGGTGCTGGGATAGGAAAATTCTTAGGATTTCGCCCGAGGAGGTGGGCCGTAGTAGCCACATCATCGTCAAATGTCGATTTAGCGTTCAAGCGAGAAACCTCTTTTCAGTTGCCGCGACTCTACGCGTAAAGCGCGAGGAACTGCAAGTAAGCAAGTACTGTTC
>JBAWXP010000035.1:0-9383 GCA_037143995.1 Actinomycetota bacterium | reverse complement strand
TATTTCACATCAACATCGACCTTTGCAGCTTCTGGCTTACGAAGAATTGCAAGAATTTCTACGGAAGCAGCACCGCGAGAGTAAAGGTTTGATTTAAGCCATGAAAGTGTCAGGCCTGTGTCAACGATATCTTCAACAATCAAAACGTGGCGGCCAGTGATATCTCGATCGAGATCTTTAAGAATACGAACTACACCGCTTGATTTAGTTCCGGAACCGTAAGATGAAACTGCCATCCAATCCATCTCGATATGAGTTTGCATCGCACGAGTGAGATCGGCCATCGCCATAATTGCGCCCTTAAGCACACCAACAAGAAGAACCTTCTTATCTTTGTAATCTGCATCAACGCGTGCTGCAAGTTCTGCAATCTTTGCTGCAAGTTGTTCTTCAGTTGCGATTACCTTTTCAACATCGGTTCCGACTGCTGCTAAATCCACGTGGTCTGCTCCTCGATAATTAAGGCTGGGCTAAGAGAGAAAGTCTGCCCGAAATTCGCTCAACCTTCACACCACCCGGAAGGCTCAGAGCGCCTTGGCCACGCCAAGAAGTGACCAGCGCCTCAACGCCAGCGAGGTGATCAGCTGTAATCGAGCCTTCAGGGGCTCCAGCAGCGTAGATAGCGGCCCGCAGGATGCGAGAGCGGATTGCTCGCGCCAGCGTCGATAAGTGCTCGCAATCTAGGTTTGCAAGTTCTGATTGTGAAATTTCATTCTGGGCAAGTGCATCAAGTGCATCTGCATCATCACGCAAAATGGAGGCGCTACGAGCAAGTGCTGCTGCGATTCCTGGTCCAAGTTTTGCTTCCATGATGGGCAGAATTTCGGTACGCACCTTAACTCGTGAAAATTCTGTATTGCCATTATGCGGATCGTTCCACGGATCGATGCCAATCTCTTTACATGCAGCTTCGGTTTCTGTGCGAGTGATGTTAAGTAATGGGCGGATATACATTCCATTTTCTACTGCCATGCCTGAAAGTGAACGGGTTCCTGAACCACGAGCAAGTCCCAGCAAAACTGTCTCTGCTTGATCATCACGAGTGTGGCCTAAGAAGATTTTCGTTGCCTTCTCTTTTTCAGCGCACGCACTAAGAGCTTGATAGCGCGCATCACGAGCACCAGCTTCGAGGCCGGACTTAGAATCGACCACAACTTTTTCAGTAATGACTTTTTCATACCCAAACTCCTTCAACTGCTTCTGAACTTTTTCTGCCTGTGCACTAGAACCGCTTTGTAATTGGTGATCAATAGTTACTGCAACTGCCGTGACAGCGAGTGGCCCAGATTCTTTAAGAATGGCATAAGCAAGTGCCAATGAATCGGCCCCACCAGAAACCGCGACAAGCAGAACATCACCAGCTTCAAGCCGTGCAAGGTGTGGTTTCACAGCGTTGCGGATTGCAACGATGGCATCGGTCATAGGTGAAGGTTAGACCCGACCACCAAATGGCATAAGCCCTTTAACGCTATAAATGTTGGAGTAGAGCAGCCCTTTATCCTTGGAATTGGCCTCCCACATCATTCCCCCACCTGCATAGATGGTGATGTGGTGAATAGTTGAAATTGTGCCCTTATATGAATAGAAGAGAAGATCGCCAGGTTGAAGTTCAGTCAGCGAAACATGCTTTGTATAACCTGAATACAAGGCTGAGTTAAGGCGATCCCAATTTGGCCAATCAAGTCCTGCAGATTTGTAGGCGGCAAAGACAAGACCAGAGCAGTCGAATGAATTGGGGCCTTGAGTTCCCCAGATATAAGGCTTACGTGCAAGAACTTGTTTCTTTGCAAATGCGACTGCAGCCAATCGTTGAGTCTCAGTTGTTCTAAAAGTTGAACGACCTTTAAAGCCAATATCTGGCCAGACCTTCGCCTGGTTAATTGTGTTTGCAGCAGTATCTGCTTGGCTCTCTTCAAGAAGTGCCAACTGTCTCTGTTGTTCGAGAGTGACACGAACATTTCGCGCATTTGCAAGTTCTTGCATTAATTTATCTTGAACTGCGCGAAGTTTATTTACTTCTTTCTGCTGAAGGGCTTGTGCATCATCGGCTACCTTTTTCGCAGCGGCAACTTTTGCAGTCGCAGTAACTTGTGCAGCTTTTGCTTCATCAGCCTTTCGCTTGGCAGCTTTTGCCACAACCTCAGCTGCCTTATATCTCTCGAGCGCAGTTGTGTTACGTGCACCTAAAGTGTTCAGCGTTGAAAGCTGATCTACTAATTCTTGTGGTCCATTGGCACTGAGTAGAGGTTGGATATCGCTCATACTGCCACCAAGAATGTATGCATTGGCAGCCAACTGTCCGATGATGCGATGGGCCTCTTGAACAGCTGCTGCTGTCTCTGCAGCATGCTTAGCCGCAGCAACTGCTTGCGCCGTAGCAATCGCTAACTCTTTCTGAGCTTTCACATACAGCGCTCGTGCAGAATTAGCTCGAACGGTAAGTTGCTTCAAAGTGAGATTGGCTGCAGCAAGTTGTTTTGCCGCAGCATCTGCGGCCGCTTTCTTTGCAGCCTCTGCCTGCTTCGCTGCTTCAATTTCAGCAAGAGTCGGCTTGGGTTTAGCGATTGCAGGAGTAGCAGAAAGAGTCAAGCCAGCAATAATGGCAAGACTGACTAACTTCATTCTGCGACTCACTGTTGAAGAATAATTGAGGCGCGATGGCAAAGCGCTGCCATCTGGCAGGTGTCGCTAGTTACTCACATCTCGTCGTGAAAAGAGAATGGTCGCAATAACTGCACCCAGTAATACGTAGGCAGTTCCCAGAGTTAGCGCATGTGAATATGAAATATCTGGGCTACCACCTTGGGCGATCGTTGAGAGTTGGTTTCCGGGCATCCACTTAAGGAAGACAGGTTTTACTGCACCCAAGAGATTTTCAATAATAAGAATCCAGAGTACCCCGATGGAGATAGCTGAGATTGGTGAACGAAGTAGTAATCCCAGAACCATTCCGATAATGCCAAAGTACACAACTGAGATTGTCACATTGAGAAGAGTCTTACCGATTTCGTGGAATCCATCTGGTGTGAACCACAGATCGGTAGAAACTTTTGCTCGATCCGATAAGTAATAGGAAATCCCAATACTTACAATCGCTGAAATAGCGATCATGATGAGAGCGAATATCTTCATCGCGATAAGTTTTCCGAAGAGAAGGCGCACTCGGCCAGGTTGGCGAACCAGAAGGTTGCGCAGTGTGCCGTATGTGTATTCCTGAGCTGTTTGCGCCGCAAAGACGCAGAGCGCAATGATTCCGAGTAATCCGCCGACAGATGCGAATCCATAGACAGATCCACCTGCGAGTTGGAGAACATCACGACTTACTTGACGGCCACGATCGGAATTTCCTTGAGAAGAGTCGATCATCAAATATAGGAATGTAGAAGTGAGGCCAGTAAAGAAGAGGGCTGCACCGATAGTTCCTAAGAAAAGTGTTGGGCGGCGCAATTTTCGCCACTCTGCAAGAACTATACGAATCATTTTTTATCTCCGGTCATCTCAAAGAATGTCTCTTCGAGGTTTGGCATCTGAGGAGAGAGTTGAGTGATCAAGATTCCAGCTTCAAATGCCTTTTTGTTGAGAGTCCCTGCCCATTCGGCGGGACCTTCGATATGCGCTACTTCAGAACGAATAGTTGCCTTATGTCCATCAGCTTGTGCAATCTCAATAATTTTCTGAAGGTCGCTCTGAGAATCTGTCTTTACAAGGATGAAGGGCTGTTGCATCAGGAAGAGATCTTGAATCGGTCCTGCAAAGACAACTTCGCCTTTACGTAGCATCACAATATATTCGCTAATTAATTCAAGCTCTGAAAGTAAGTGAGATGAGACAAAGACTGTGGTTCCTTCGCTCGCTAATTTCTTGAGTAAATCACGAACTTCTTGAATTCCTTCAGGATCGAGTCCGTTAGTTGGTTCGTCAAGTACAAGAATTTTTGGATGAGGAAGGAGCGCTGCTGCAATTCCAAGGCGCTGTTTCATTCCGAGTGAATAGGTTTTATATTTAGATCCACCGCGGCCTTCGAGGCCAACGGTTGTGATCAGCTCGGCAACTCGTTCAATGGGAAATCCACCGAGCGTTGCCAATACTTTGAGATTTTCTTCTCCTGTAAGTGCGGGATAGAAAGCTGGTCCTTCAATCATTGCGCCAACGCGTGAAAGATATTTCTCAGGATGAGTAATCGATTCGCCGAGAATTTCAGCTGTTCCGCCTGTTGGAGTGATCAGCCCCAAGAGCATGCGGATGGTTGTGGTCTTGCCAGCACCGTTAGGGCCAACAAATCCGCAGATAGTGCCGAGTGGAACATCAAAATTTGCGTGAGAGACAGCAAAACCTGACTCATATTTCTTACTGAGGTCTCGTGCTGAGATAGCCATAGTGGTCATATGTGCAATATAGCGGGCAAACCTTAGGATGTGCCTGTGAGTAAAGAGGTATGGGGTTATCACGAACACCCGCAACGTCGTGAGCCAGACTGGGAAGTCAATTCTCAGACTGCAGCAGTGCGCGAAGGTTTAGCGCGCTCTGGTTTCGGCGAAACTTCCGAGGCGCTCTATCTCAATAGCGGTTTTACCTATTCAGATTCTCAAGAAGCAGTTGATTCATTTACTGATGAGACAGATCACTTTCTCTATAGCCGTTTTCATAATCCCACCGTTGCCATGTTTGAGAAGAGATTGGCTGCAATTGAGGGCGCCGATCACTGCGTAGCAACTGGGTCTGGAATGGCTGCAATGTTTGCATCTCTTGCCTGTCTCGTTGAATCCGGCGATCACATCGTTGCATCAGCTGCCATGTTTAGCTCTTGCCATGTTGTCATCACCGAAATTCTTCCAAAATGGGGTGTGACATACGAACTCGTTAAGGCAAACGATAAAGCTGGGTGGGAGAAAGCTCTTTCAAAACCCACTAAGGCTGTATTTATTGAGACTCCCAGCAATCCATTGTTGGAGATTGTAGATATTCGATTTGTCTCAGATCTTGCACACAAAGTTGGTGCAACTGTGATTGTTGATAACGTCATGGCGTCTCCCGTTTTGCAGAAGCCACTCGAACTCGGTGCAGATGTTGTTATGTACTCTGCAACAAAACATATTGATGGCCAGGGTCGAGTTCTTGCGGGTGCACTTCTTGGTTCATTCGAATATATCTATGAGAAGTTGATTCCTTTTACTCGCCATACAGGGCCATCACTGAGCGCCTTCAACGCCTGGGTGCTTGTGAAATCTCTTGAGACGATGGAACTTCGAGTTTTGCGTATGTGCGAGAACGCACAAAAGATTGCAGAATTTCTTGAAACTCGAAAAGAGATCAAGAACGTCCGCTATCCCGGGCTTGCCTCACACCCAGATCGCGATGTCATCAAGAAGCAGATGAAAGCTGGCGGCACCACAATCGGTATCGAATTTGCTGGTTCTCAAAAAGATGCATTCGCCTTTATGGATGCGTTATGCGTCATTGATATCTCAAACAACTTAGGCGATAGCAAATCACTTATTACCCACCCTGCATCAACCACACATCGTCGTCTAGCGCCTGAAGTGCAAGCTGAGATGGGAATTACACCTTCAGTCTTACGTTTATCGGTAGGGCTTGAACATGTTGATGATCTATTAAAAGATATAGCTCAAGCGCTCAGTAATTGAGCAACTACAAGTAATACGGAGAATAAGCTCAAATAAGTGATTGACCAGTGGAAAATTCCTGCGGCAATTTTATTGTAGCTATCGGAATTCTCTTTCAGCGCAAATAGTTGGAAGGTGAAGATAGCGCCAAGAAATACAGTGGCACACAAGACCCAGACTGGAAGATGAGCGAGTTGAATCATTGCAGCAGATGAGACAACCATGGCAATGGTGTGAAACCACATCTGGCTAATGACAACACCTTGGGTAGAGACAGATGGCAACATCGGAATTCCTGCAGCTGAGTAATCATCTTTATATTTAATGGCAAGCGCCCAGAAGTGCGGCGGAGTCCAGAAGAAGATGACCATAAAGAATGCAACTGGCACCCAAGTGAGATCTCCTGTTACTGCAGCCCAACCAATCAGAACAGGCATGCATCCAGCAGCCCCACCCCAAACAATGTTCTGTGCAGTATTGGGCTTAAGAATAATTGTGTAGATGACGACATAATAAAAAATTGCAAGAGCAGTGAGCAGAGTTGCAAGAGTTGTTGTGAAGATCTGAAAAATTGCTAGGGAGGTGATGCCAAGTAAGCTTGCAAAAATTGTTGCTTGCATCTTTGAGACTGTGCCTACGACAAGAGGCCGCTTTGATGTGCGAGCCATTAGCGCATCTGTCTCGGCTTCAATCACCATATTAAATGCATTCGAAGAGCCAGCTGCGAGAGTTCCACCGATAAGAGTTGCTGCGACCAAGGTGAATGAAGGTAGGCCCTTCTGAGCCAACACCATCGCGGGAAGGGTTGTGATGATTAAAAGCTCAACCACGCGCAATTTCATGAGGTCTACATAGGCGCGAAGGGCTGGCACACGCTTAGGGTACTCACAATTAACAGTCCACAATGGGTTCTTTCTCAGTTCCCTCTAAGAATGCAGGCTTATCTTTCATATAACGAAAGGGGTCCACAATGACACCGAAGAAGCCCGATTGGTTTGAAATGACAGAAGGCGATAGCTCATCTTCTGGAATCCGCAAAGTTAATAGGAAATTACCTCTTATTGCGCTACTTGCTGCAGGATCAATCATTGCGGCTGGCTCAATCTTTGCGAGCACAAACTCCGAACCGATAGCGGTAGCAGAAACTCCTACCGCATCTCAATCCGCAGCTGCGAGTCAACCAGTTGCAACAACGAGCAAGAGCTCTAGCGGGCTAAATTCTGTTCCAGCACCAACTGTTTCCAAGGTTCCACAACGCGGAGAAAACGGTGAAGGTCGTGAAGGTCGTGAAGACGGTGGTCGCGAAGGTGAAGGTCACGACGACTGATCGGTTGTTGTAACTCCAATTTCACTTGGTACCGGCAAAATATCTGGAAATAGCGGTGAGGCAATTTTTCCCAGAATTCGATCTACTGTAGCTCTGGCTCTACTTTCTGCGCGGCTTGTACGACGTAGCTGATCTGCAAGAATTACAAATGCATATTCGCGATCGCCACTTTCGACATATCCTGCAAGATTTGCAGTTCCACTTAAGGTGCCAGTCTTCGCTTTAATCAGCCCAATTGCTTGAGGCGCAGTTTCAACAAATCTATTTCTGAGCGTTCCTGTTATGCCACCAATGGGGAGTCCCCCAATAATGGGAGCAAATTTCGAATCAGCCCGAATTTTTACCAATAAGAGCGCGACCTGTTTAGCTGTTATTCGGTTCTCTTTTGAAAGACCGCTGGCATCTTGCGTAACAAGATGAGTGGTCTCTATACCTAAGTTTGATAGGACTTCATTAAATGTCTGCGCCACTCCGGCATCATCGAGTGAATGACCTGCGGCCGATGATGCTAATCGAGCGATTCGTTCGGCAAGTAAGTTATCGCTCCATGTAAGCGTGAAAGCGAGAATTTCCTGAAGTTCTGGAGAGTCAGATGTCAGGATATGTTCGGCTGAGAGAGATTGCGCCTCTTCAGTATTTACACGTTTCATCGTCGCGTTTACTCCGTGCTTAGAGTAGAACTTCTTGAGATTAGCAATATCTTGCGAATATAAATTTGAGTAGTAGATCGTTGAATTTCTTATCGAACCTGTATTGGTCTTTTTCAAAGCGTTTAAAGTGTTGTATTCGATTCTCGGAAGTGAAGTTCTCCCCATCTTCTTAGCCTGAACATCGTTGAGGCTAAACCACGGATCAAGTGAGCCTTGAATAACAATGCTCTTCGCCTTTTCACCAATCCATGCAGATGTAGTAAAACGTTGCGTAGGTTGAAGATAGGTATAGGCAGCGGTTGCACTTAAGAGTTTGAGTACCGAGGCTGGTTTGCGTGGAGAGGTTGGATTCTTCTCAAAAACAACTTCTCCCGTTTTCTCATCAATGACAAATACTGAAGGGTTTGCCAATTCCGAATTCGAGCATAAACGTTCAAAGATAGCTGCAACAGAATTAGGATCGAGAGCATCTGCCTGCTGGATGGAGAAATTGGGGATGGCAAGAAAGAGACATGCCAATACAACCAACTTCTTCATAAGGTTCTTAATTCCAGGCTGAAGCGATAATTACATTAAGGAGAGTAAGGCCCAGCATCGTTGCCCATATCGAATTCTTAAGGACTGCCTTCTTCACATTTGTATAGCCGAGGGTAAGAATGACAGCAATAACCAAGCCCTTGATCCCATACTTTGTATGGTTGAGAACTTCATCTGGATGCACTTTAGTAAAGAGGCCAATCATCACAAGAGCTGCAATCAGCGCAGTCAAAGTCGCGTGGACGATTCCTGGATTTAACTTCTTCTCGCTCTTCGTTGCCTGCGAGAGGAGTAGCCCCAAGATTCCAATGACACAGAGGATATGGATTGCAAATGCTGTGTAGTAAATAGCCTTCATGGGTCTCCTTGGTAAATACGTTGTATTAAGTTTAGAGTGCATCTATGGAAATCAATACACCTGCAGTCATTGGACCGGGTGAGTTTTTTCCAGTTGTCGGAGTCGGCCCTCATGAAAAACCATGGCCTACAGGTCCGCAATATGACCCAGAGCTCCTTGAAAACGGAGATCGCCGAAATGTCTTAGATCACTACCGTTATTGGACAGTTGAAGCGATTGTCGCTGATTTAGATAGCAAGCGACATAAGTTGCAGATTGCAATCGAAAACTGGCAACATGATTTAAATATCGGTTCTGTTGTTCGTACCGCTAATGCATTTAACGTAGCTGCCGTACATATCGTCGGTAAACGTGATTGGAACAAGCGCGGTGCCATGGTTACTGACAGATATCTCAAGGTTATCCATCACCCAACAATCAGCGACTTCTCAGATTGGTGTAAAGAGAACTCGCTGCCCATTATCGGAATAGACAATGTCCCTTCATCAAAACATTTAGAGGGAGCCAGCTTGCCTGAAGAGTGTGTACTTCTCTTCGGCCAAGAAGGTGCCGGAATGTCTGATGAAGGTATTGCAGTCTGCGAAGTCTTGTATGCCATCGAACAGTATGGCTCGACCCGATCTATGAATGCTTCAGCTGCTGGTGCAATCGCCATGTATCACTGGGCGTTGCAACATCTTCCCCGCCAGGTGTAGTTAAGCCGCTACCTTTACGGGGCGTGTTGCCTCGAGCAAGGTAGAGCTCAACATGACTGCTACAACTACTGGCATCAGCCACCATGACGATACGCCCAATGAATGGATAGCGAAGAAGCCTGCAACAACACCTGCTGCAACGCGCCAATCATCTCCGATGATGAAGTCATACCAGAAGAATAAGAAGCCACC
>JBAWXP010000034.1:0-9493 GCA_037143995.1 Actinomycetota bacterium | reverse complement strand
CAGCTGCTGCAAAGATCAGCAATGGCGTTGCATGCACCAAGGTCAATGCGACAACCACAGTTTCTGGCTA
Organism: Actinomycetota bacterium; assembly: GCA_037143995.1. Lineage (GTDB taxonomy): Bacteria > Actinomycetota > Actinomycetes > Nanopelagicales > Nanopelagicaceae > Planktophila. The sequence continues at coordinate 9,423 of JBAWXP010000034.1, read as the reverse complement.
TAAGTACAAGTGCGCCAAGAATCCCCTCGTGAAGAATTCAAAGCTCACATGGCTTTCAGCTGAGTGCCTCACTGCAGTGACTCAATACCAGGCAGCAATTAAGGCTCAGGCAGATCTTGCAAATGTCTCTGATCAAACAGCGGCACTTGATACTGAGTACGCAACTGCATCTGCAGCACTTGCCAGCACAACTGCAGCACTTGAAAAGGCGCGTGCCCAGGTAACCCAGTTCCAGGCAACGATGAATGCATCCACTGTTCCTGCCGATAAGCAGAAGCTTGCTGGAGCAATCTCAAAGCTTGCCAATGCAGTTCTTGTTCTTAGTGGTTCAAAGACAAAGCTTGCAACACAAGTGAAAGACCTTGAAGCTAAAAAGGTGCTCCTTCTCAGCGCTCCAGGACAGCTCAAGACCAATGCAGATGATGCAAAGGCTTCAGCAGCTCTCTTATGTGCAAAGGGATTCTAATTTAGAAGAGTTTTTCCAGCCCCGAAAGTAAGGCTTCCCCTATTTATAGGTGGAGGCCTTACTTATTTAATTTCCACATGTACAAGATCATGCGCTGGCTTCCGCTTGCTCTACTGACGCTACATCTTCTATCAAAGTCATTCATACATTCGCAATCGCTCGCACTCGATCTCATCCTCTATAACGCGATTTGGGTGGCTTCCATTCTCTCGATTACACAATCGCCCTTGAGTAATGATCCGATTGCGGTTGCAACAATTTCATTAGCAATTACCTTCTGGGGTATCGGGTCAACGCTCAATAGTTATGGTGACTTCTTCGCAATTCCAGCGAGTGCACAACTATTGGCGCAGCTGAGCTACATGCTCTTCTATCCCTTGGCTTTCATGGCTATCCCACGTCTGCTCAATCGCGGACGGAAACTCAACCCTATTGAACTCCTTGATTCTGCAATCTTTGGCCTTGGAATCTCATCTATTGCAACTGCACTCTTTCTCTCACGAGTATTTCCAGAGAATGTGAATAGTCTGCAAGATCAATTCTTCTCACTTCTCTTTCCCATCTGCGATCTCCTGTTATTGGTAATTGCATCTATCGCACTAATTACTCATCGGCTTCGCGCTCGTGCCATCGCACTCTTTCTTGGAGTAGTCCTCTTCTCATCCGCAGACCTTCTCTATTTGTGGCTGGCAGTTAACGGTAGCTACAGATTTGGACAACTGACAGATGATGGTTGGTTGATCGGAATAGTTCTGATTGCACATTCGCTGTGGCTGGGGCAGAGTCCAACAGAACGCACTGTGGTAATCCATCCAGTATTTATCGCACTCTCAATCTTTATGAGTCCTACTTTGTTGGCGCTCATTTCGCTAAGGCCAGGAATCTTTCCGGTCTATATCATCGTGCCGACTATCGCCACTCTCTTTCTGGCATTTATTCGCATGTCGATTGTTATCAGGCAGGCACGAAATCTCGGTGAAGAGAAGGTACTTGCCCGCACCGATGAGTTAACAGGGCTACCTAATCGCAGGCGATTGATTGCAGAACTTGCTACTTTTTCAAAGACAGAAGGTGCTCTCTTACTACTTGATCTCAATCACTTTAAACCTGTCAATGATCAGTATGGACACGAGATGGGAAATGAAGTTCTGCAGCATGTTGCATCTCGCTTTAGCCGCTCACTACCAACAGGTGCAGTTCTTGCGCGCCTTGGCGGTGATGAGTTTGGAGTGCTGGTCAATGGAAGCTATGAGAAAACATTAGAAGCTGCCTACGCATTGCAAGCAACGCTGAGTTATCCGATTCATATTCGCGGAACTTCTATCTCAATCGGTGTCAGCATCGGCCATGTTCACAATGATGGTGAAGGTAATTTATTAGAACGTGCAGATGCAGCGATGTATGAAGCTAAGAAGAGCGGCGTGGGGGTTGTTCAGGCTTCTCGGCCTTAATCTCTTTCAAGCGTTCTAAGGATTCAATTCGTTCTACTGCGTGGTCGACGATGCGCTCGGGGTATCCATGTGAATATCCGTCGAGGAATAACCAAGGTTCATGAATTTCAGATGCAGATAAATGCGCCAGCTCTGGAACATATTTACGGATGTAATCGCCATTCTCATCAAAGCGCCTGCCTTGTTCAATGGGATTAAAGACTCGGTAATACGGAGATGCATCGGTGCCGGTGCCCGCAGTCCACTGCCATCCATGTGCATTCGATGCCACGTCATAATCAACGAGGTGCTGGGCAAAGAATCGCTCACCTAGCTGCCATTCAAGGTGCAGATCTTTGACAAGGAATGATGCAACAACCATACGTGTGCGGTTATGCATCCATCCCTCAACAACTAATTGGCGCATTGCGGCATCAACAAATGGGTAGCCAGTCTTGCCTTCACACCACGCTGTAAATTGTGCGCCAGGCTTGTCATAACGCATCTCTTTAAATCGAGGTGCGTAGTACTCGTAATCCGTATTTGGATTATTGAAGAGCACATCTGCATAAAATTCACGCCACGCAATCTCTTTGCGGAAAGTATCGTGAGCTTTGCTCTCACCAAGACCTTGCAACAAAGTGCGCGGATGAATCTCACCAAATTTCAGATAGGTACTCATCTTTGATGTTCCATCGATAGCTGCAAAGTTTCGATTCTCGTCATAACTATCGAGACCCTTTTTTGTAAATTCTTTAAAACGTTTGAGCGCAGCTGCTTCGCCAGCTTCGATAACAGTGACACCACTTGGCATAGGAAAATCTGGGAACGCGCGATATTTATCAGCAGGGATAGGTGCTTTGATCTCTTTCGGAGTCTTTGCTGGTGCACGCCAACCATGTGCACACCACCCTTTATAGAACGGTGTGTAGACCTTGTACGGCGTTGCATCACTTGGCTTTACAACTCGACCAGGTGCTACTGCATATGGACTTCCAGTACGAACAAGTGTGATTCCTGCTGCCTCAACCTTTGCATCGCGTTCGGCGCCATATCTTTCATACTCTGCAGAGATATGTACTTCTTTAACGTCATAGAGCGCAATCAGCTCTTGTAATACTTCAACCGCATCGCCTTCGATAATATGTAAGCGATTGCCTAAAGATTCATCGAGTGCGCGAAGTGATTGCCCCATATATGCAAGAAGTTTTTCGCCAGCTTCTGCAATCTGTTCTTTATTGAGAATAAAAACTGGAACTATCTCGTCAGTACCTTCCATCGCTGCAACAAGTGCCGGATGGTCGCCAATACGTAGATCGCGACGGAACCAGACGATATTTCTCATGCGCAGAAGGTTACTTGTGGAGCTGCTCCACTGTGGCATCCCAGCCCTTTACATCTTCAGGCTTACGAGGAGCCTTTCCAACGTAGCGAGCAGATGGACGGATCAAGCGACCGGTGCGCTTCTGTTCGAGGATATGTGCAGACCAACCTGCGGTGCGTGCTGCAGTAAACATTGATGTAAAGAGCGGTGCTGGAACTTGTGCGAAGTCCAAGATAATTGCTGCCCAGAATTCAACGTTTGTCTCTAACACGCGATCTGGTTGACGTTCGTGAAGTTCCTTCAGCGCTGCTTTCTCAAGAGCTTCGGCAACTGCATAACGTGGTGCATTCAGTTCCTTTGCTGTGCGACGCAATGTGCGAGCGCGTGGATCTTCGGCGCGATAAACGCGGTGGCCAAATCCCATAAGACGTTCTTTACGATCGAGCAGATCCTTTACATAGGCTTCTGCATTTCCAGTCTTCTCAACTTCTTCAATCATATGCAATACACGTGATGGCGCTCCACCGTGAAGTGGACCTGACATTGCACCGATTGCACCCGATAGTGCGGCGCAGACATCTGCACCCGTTGATGCAATTACGCGACCTGTAAATGTTGATGCGTTCATTCCATGTTCTGCCGCAGATACAAAGTATGCATCGATTGCACGAACGTGTAGTGGATCTGGCTCTCCGCGCCAACGAATCATCATGCGCTCTACAACTGTATGAGCCTTATCAACTTCTGATTCAGGAACCATTGGAGAAACAATTCCGCGAGCAGCCTGTGCAAGGTATGAAAGAACCATCACAGATGTGCGGGCAAGATTGCTGCGCGCTTCTTCATCGGTAATATCAAGAATTGGCTTAAAGCCCCAAGCGGGTGCAAGCATTGCAATTGCAGATTGAATATCTACGCGCACATCGCCTGAGTGCACTGGAAGTGGGAATGGCTCAGCGTTCGGTAGCCCTGGATTGAATTCATCATCAACAAGAAGTCCCCATACGTTTCCGAATGAGACGCGACCTACGAGATCATCAATATCAACACCGCGGTAGCGAAGAGCGCTACCTTCTTTATCTGGCTCTGCAATCTCTGATTCGAATGCAATTACGCCTTCCAGACCTGGCTTGAAATCATCTGACACGGTGAGCTCCTCTAGAAATGACCTAGTAATCCTGCGGGTAATTCTGCACCTTGCGCAGGGGTGCTAGCCACCAATCGCGGCGAAGATGCACTGGAATCGAAAGTGAGGTTCGATACACCCATGACCGCAGATGACCAACAGGTAAACGGACAACTCGAGCGCGATGCGATTCGTGCGATGCGCCGTTCCTATGGCGAGGTCGGACTTGAATCGTTACCCAATGATCCCTTTGTCGCCTTTCACTCTTGGCTTACTGAGGCTGCTGCCAATCCATTTATCGTCGAAGCAAATGCCATGGTGCTCTCAACTCTTGGCACCGATGAGAACGGTGCTGATGCAATTACCACTCGCACTGTCTTATTAAAAGATGTTTCGCAAGGTGGCTTTACCTTCTTCACCAATTATGGCTCGCGCAAAGGGCAAGCAATCGAATTGAACGCGCAAGTAACTCTGCTCTTTCCTTGGTACTCCATGGAACGCCAAGTTTCTATTAGCGGATTTGCTGAAAAGATTTCGCGTGAAGAATCTGACGATTACTTTGCAACCCGTCCATGGTCTTCACAGATTGGTGCATGGGCATCTGCGCAATCTGCGCCCCTTGCTTCCCGCGAAGAACTTGAACAGCGATTTAAAGGTGCATCAGAAAAGTGGCCTGAAGGCACAACGGTTCCCTGTCCACCACAGTGGGGCGGATATCGAGTGACTCCAGTCAATATCGAATTCTGGCAGGGGCGTTATTCACGGCTACATGATCGTTTGCGCTATGAGCGGTCTAACATCTCATCCAATTGGGAAGTACATAGGTACTACCCGTAGAATTGCCAGATGAGCGCAGAAATTCTTATTCCAGATAATCTCAAACCACGCGATGGTCGTTTCGGTTGTGGCCCATCGAAGATTCGTCCCGAAGCACTTGCATCCCTCACTGCGCCCGGAAGTAATTACATCCTCGGAACATCACACCGACAGAAGCCTGTAAAGAACGTCGTCAAGAGCGTTCGCGAAGGTTTAGCTTCACTCTTCTCATTACCTGAAGGCTATGAAGTTGTACTTGGCAATGGTGGCTCCACTGCATTCTGGGATATCGCAACATTTGGACTTATTGAAGATCGCTCACAGCACTTAGTTTTCGGTGAATTCTCATCAAAGTTTGCAGCCGCCGCAAAGGAAGCGCCATTCCTTGGCGAGCCAACAGTTATTAAATCTGAGCCAGGCACTCACCCTGCAGCCGTTGCTGAATCAGGTATCGATGTTTACGCACTGACACATAACGAAACATCAACTGGTGTTGCCATGCCAATCAAGCGCCCAGCAGGAATAGATGGCGCACTCGTTCTTGTCGATGCCACATCTGCAGCTGGCGGGTTAGATGTCGATGCAAAAGAGTTCGACACTTATTACTTTGCACCACAAAAATCTTTTGCATCCGATGGCGGTCTATGGCTTGCGCTTATGAGCCCAGCAGCAATCGCACGTGCTGAGAAGATCAAAGCAAGTGGACGTTGGATCCCAGCATTCTTTGATCTCGGAACAGCAATTGAAAATTCACGACTTGATCAGACATACAACACACCAGCGCTTATCACTTTGATGTTGCTGGACGAGCAGATTAAGTGGATGAATTCCAACGGTGGCCTTAAATTTGCTGCAGGCCGTAGTGCAGATTCAGCCTCACGCCTATACGGATGGGCTGAAAAGACCAGCTACACAACTCCTTTTGTAACAGACCCTGCACAGCGTTCAAATGTCGTTGCGACAATTAACTTTGACGATGCAATCGATGCAACCAAAATCGCAGCAGCTCTTCGTGCCAACGGCATCGTAGATACAGAGCCATATCGCAAGCTTGGCAAGAACCAGCTTCGTATCGGAATGTTTCCTGCAGTAGACCCAGCTGATATCGATGCACTGACAGCATCTATCGACTTCGTTGTTTCTGCGCTCTAATGCCACAGGTTATAAAGCGCGATAAGTTCTTCTGGACTATCGCACTTCAGACTGTTGTCGTTAACTTCTTTCTCGGCAGCTTCGGTCCTTCTCAACCGCTTCTGCGCGCTGATCAAGGTACCTCGCTCACCATTGCAGGGCTGCACGGAACGGCACTTGGTCTTGCCTCCATCATTGCAGGCCTTGCCAATCCTCGACTTGCACATCGCTTTGGTCGTGCAAAGACCGGATGGATTGGTTTGGGAATTTTCTCAGCTGGTTTAATTGGTTTCGTTACAGCATCTGCTGTGCCAATCACAATCGGCGCCACACTAATAACTGGTTTTGGTATCTCAACAATCATCAATAACTTTATGACTTCTATGAATAGCCACTATGGAAAATTGGCACCTATTGCAGTCACTCAAGCAAATGCCATGGCATCTGTCGGTTATGTCAGCGGCACGCTCGTTGTAGGAACTATTGCAAATTCATATCGCGATCTTTGGCGTTTTGGAATTTTACTGATTCTGCCTCTAGCCGCTTATCTCTTCTTTGTCATGCGCGATAAAAGCCCAGAAGAACATGTGCCAAGCGAAGATGGACCACAGAGTGGAAAACTTTCTCGAGCTTTCTGGCTTGCGTGGGTTGGTTATGTTGCATGTATCTCTAGTGAGTTCGCAACATCATTCTGGGCTGCAGCACTCGTTATCGATCGCACCCATGCATCCCCTGCAATTTCAACCCTCGTTATTGCAGCGCTCGGTACTGGTATGGGCCTGGGTCGTTGGTACTGGGGAAAGATTTTGAAAGGCCGTCACTTAGATACCCAACTCAAGTTCATCATTGCGCTTCAATTCGTCGGTTTCTCGGTCTTGTGGTTCTCGCACAATCTTCTCGTAAGTTTCTTCTCGCTCTTTGTCGCAGGCCTTGGAATCTCAAGTCAATTTGCACTTGCATCTCTTCGCCTCATTGGTCTCAGTGATAATCGCCCAGATTTAGCAATCGGTAAGAGCTCACTTGCAGCAGGTATCGCCATAGGTGGCGCACCATTCTTGCTGGGCGTTTTAGGTGATCACCTTGGAATTTCTCGCGCATACATCATGGTTCCTGTCTTGATGGCGGTAGCCTTCTTAGTGGTGCAGTTTGTGCCTGCACATGTAGAGGAAAAAAATGAACTTTAAGAGCCGCCGCCTGGTCACAGCTCTGACGCTTATTGGGCTCGTTCTTATTCTGTTCTTAGGACGCTAGAGACTCGTAGATCTGCTGGACGTTCTACTTTCTTATTGAAGAAGATCCAAATAAGTGCGCACATTAGTAGCGAGAATCCACCACAGAGCGCAATTGTTTCTCGTACTCCCACTGTCTCTGTGAGATAACCAATCAGCAGCGAACCAAATGGTGTTCCTCCCATAAAGATCAACATATAAATTCCCATTACGCGACCACGCACAGCAGGATCGCTATTGACCTGCACGTAGGAGTTAGCGCTAATCAACATTGTGAGCGCAGAAATTCCGCAGACAGGTAACCACAATGAATACCAGGTGTAGGTAGGCATCACAGATAAGACAATAACAACAATGGAGAACCAGATGCCAAGGCGGATGACAAGCTTTGCATTTCTCAAACGTTCAAGGCGTGCACTGAGTAGTGCACCAGTGAGTGAGCCCACTGCAATAAATGTTCCAAGCAATCCATACGAAGCAGGGCCTTTACCAAATTCTTTTGTAGCCATCAGCGCATTAAAGATTTGAAAGTTCAGACCAAATGTTGCAGCAAAGAAGACAAGTGCCATCACAACATAGAGATCAGGTCTGGCAAGTGCATAACGAAGACCTTCACGAATTGTTCCAAGAGTCTCTTCCTTCTTTTGGATAAAGAAATCAGAGGGGCGCATAAAGAGAAGCGAAAGAATGACAAAGAGATAGGTAGTTGCATTGATCAGAAATGAAGGCCCAGTACTAAAGCGAGCGATGAGAAAGCCGGAGAGCGCAGGTCCTACGAGGCGTCCAGCATTGAAATTTGCTGAGTTTAGGCTGACAGCATTTGCGACATCAGAATGTCCAACAATCTCTGCAGTAAAGCTCTGGCGAATCGGTGCATCAATTGCAGATGAAATTCCGAGGACTGCGGCGCATGCAAAGACATGCCACAACTTAATGTGATGAGTGACTACAAGGAGCCCAAGTGTGTAGCAAGCAAGGGCTGCAACAATATTTGTCCAGATCAATAACTTTCGCTTATCAACGCGATCTGCCATCGCACCGCCTTGCAGACTAAAGAGCAGCACAGGTGCAAATTGAATTGCTGTGACAAGACCTAAATATGTTCCGTTGTTATGGGTAAGTTCGAGGACTAACCAATCCTGTGCAACGCGCTGAGCCCATGTTCCAATATTGGACATCGCATTTGCTGGGTAGAGAATACGGAAGTTGCGATGGCGAAATGAGCGCCAGTTGCCGTTCTCATTGACCTTAATTCGCATTACTCTTCTCTTATGTCAGCACAGCAATCAGGCTCGAATATTAAATCTGTTGTAACTCTAATCGCTATCGGCTCTATCTGCTGGCTCGCAGCCGGTGTCGTTGCAATTGCAGCAGGTGCGCAGGCAAAAATCATTTGGACATGCGTATTTGGCGCAGTATTAGGTGCGATAGGTATTCGATATTCGATTCGACGATCACGCCGTACCGGTATCTAAAAGTTAGGAAGCTAGAGGTTTAAGCCTCTAGCTGAGAAGCGATTCCGCGAAGAACGCGACCAAGGCGCTCTGCTTCAGCACCTGATGGATGGCGTCCTTGACGCAGGCCATTGCCAACGCGATCTAAAATCTTGATGGTGTCTTCAATCATCGCGGCTAAGTCATCATTGTTAACGCGTGAATTTTCGGCAAGAGAAACTGGCGCATCGATGATGTGTACTGACATTGCTTGTGGTCCCTTACGTGAATCAATCACAGAGAACTCGAGCTTGGTACCAGGCTTTACTGTTGAGACGCCTTCAGGGAGTGCAGAGGATGCGAGATAGACATCTTCGCCTTCATCGGATGCAATAAATCCAAAACCTTTTTCAAGGGAAAACCATTTAACTTTTCCTGTAGGCATTGCGATTACTCCTTGTGAACTTC
>JBAWXP010000033.1:0-9601 GCA_037143995.1 Actinomycetota bacterium | reverse complement strand
GGAATCGGTGTTTCGCGCGCTGTCGCAGCGATTGCCGAGCAGAGTTATGACGAGATTGGCCTTTCATGGCCGGTAGAAGTTGCTCCCGCCAAAGTTCATGTAGTTGCAACCGGTAAAGAAGATAACGTATTTGATGTTGCTGAAAAGATTTCTGCAGATCTTGAATCTCGTGGAATTTCAGTCATGATCGATGATCGTCGCGGTACTTCACCAGGCGTTAAGTTTAAGGATGCCGAACTCATCGGAATTCCCATGATTGTTGTTGTGGGCAAAGCTCTCGAGCAAGGAAATGTTGAAGTTCGAGTGCGTAAGACTGGCGATAAATCCGAAGTAGCGGTTGCTTCAGCAGTCGATGAGATTGCAAAGACGCTAGCTACTCTCCAATAACGTGTTGTACGACCTCTCTGCGATTAATCTCGCACTCCTTGCCCTTGCAATGTTCTCCTCTGGTTTTATCGATGCCATCGCAGGTGGGGGAGGTCTGATTCAGACTCCAGCAATGTTGCTATCTTTTCCCGATCAAAATCCAGTCTCGGTTGTAGCAACATCTAAGACTGCAGCTTTCTTTGGCACGACAACAGCTGCGATTAAATATCGAAGATCTATTAAGACTGATCCAAAGCTCTTGATTGCGATGGTTATTCCAGCCTTTATCGGTGCCTGTTTCGGTTCTCTTCTTGCCTCTCAAATCTCACCTGAAAGTTTCAAGAGCGCCATCTTCTTTATGATGATCGCGATATTTATCTATACCTTGCTCAAGCCAGATCTTGGAAAAGTCCATGTTGAAAAACATTCGCCACAGAAAATGATGGTGATTGGCGCTATCGCTGCCTGCCTCATCGGTTTCTATGACGGGCTCATAGGTCCAGGCACAGGCACAATGTTGATGATTGCACTGGTCGCAATTATGGGCTTTGCCTTTGTTGGAGCATCGGCAATAGCAAAGGTAGTCAATGCAACAACAAACTTGGCATCCATCATCGTGGTCGGTTTTCGAATTGGCATTATGTGGAAGCTTGGATTGTTGCTTGGTATCGCAAACCTGGCTGGTGGATATGCCGGTTCACATATGGCGATCAAGAAGGGCTCTGGCTTTATTCGCATCTTCTATTTGATTGTGACCGGAATACTGATTGTGCGACTTGGATACTCGCTCTATATAGAGTAAATTTGCGCATGCACGACAACTGAATAACAATCGAATAGGACGGCTCAGTAATGGCTCTGAAAGACCAGATTTCTGAATTCATATCACCAGCGCTACATAAAGCTGGATATTTCCTCGAAGATATAAATATCGTATCTCCCGGCCAACACCGAATCGTCACAGTGATCGTCGATGGCGAAAGCGCCCTCAATCTTGATCAAGTAACAGTTGCGTCAAAGCTCGTCTCAGAGCTTCTCGATGAAGCATCATTTATGGGAGAGACCCCATTCACTCTTGAAGTGACATCTCCTGGAATTGATCGCCCTCTCACTCTTCCGCGCCACTTTGCCAAGAACGCAGACAGACTTCTCAAGGTCACCAAGACTGATGGTGAAGTAGTCACTGGTCGAATCCTTTCGAACACAGAGGTTGATGTAACTCTTACTGTTACAGAGAAGAAGGATGTGAAGCAAGTAACGATTACTCTGGCCGACATCAAGCGTGCACAGGTTGAAATTGAATTCAATCGCAAAGATGGTGACAAATAATGGGCGTTGATATTCCTTCCCTTGTTCTACTCACTGATGCAAAAGGTATGCCGATCGAACAGTTGATTCAAGCAATTGAAGCAGCCGTACTCACTGCCTACACCGAAACACCAGAACCCAACCGCTATGCACGTGTGCAACTCGATCGCGAGACTGGTGATATTCAGATTTTCGTTCCTACATTTAATGAGCTTGGCGAACGTGTGAGCGAAGATGTTCTCGAGGTCGAGGGCTTTGATCGCATGGCTACATCTACTGCTCGTCAAACTATCAAGATGCAGATGCGTGCTACAAACGATGCAGAGATCGTAGGAGAGTTCACAACTTCTGTCGGTGACATCGTTTCTGGAATTATTCAGCAGGGTCGCGATCCGAAGATGATTCATGTCAATCTTGGACGCATTGAAGGAAAGATTCCACCTCAAGAGCAGGTGCCAGGTGAGGTCTATACACACGGCGAACGCATTAAATGTTTTGTTGTTGAAGTAAAGCAAGGGCTAAAGGGTCCAGAAATTATGTTATCCCGAAGTCACCCAGCACTGGTTAAACAACTATTCGCTCTCGAAGTTCCTGAGATCAATGATCGCATTGTTGAAATTATGGCTGTTGCTCGTGAGGCAGGGCATCGCACAAAAATTGCAGTGCGATCACATCGTGCGGGAGTTTCACCTAAAGGATCGCTGATTGGCCCGCTAGGTGCTCGTGCACGCGCAGTGATGGATGAACTCAATGGTGAAAAGATTGATATCGTCGATTTTGATGAAGATCCGGCAAAGTTTGTAGCTCATGCTCTTGCGCCCGCAAAGGTAACGAGCGTAACTATTGTTGATGAAGCGACTCGTTCAGCAAAAGTTGTTGTACCTGATTACCAACTCTCATTAGCCATTGGAAAAGATGGACAGAATGCCCGTCTTGCAGCACGGCTCACTGGCTGGCGCATCGATATCCACCCCGACAATCCCGCGTGAAATAGGGAATTTCGCGCCTGTTCGCTAGACTTCACTCATTACGCAGGCGGTATTTCGCAGGCGTCAATTACGAAATGGATGCGAAAGATATGAAACTCAAATGAGCTCGTTTACATCATGAGGTCGAACAACTAGGGCTCGCATCCCACAAGAATTTATGCGGGCCAAGACAGGAGAAATGTGTCAAAGGTCCGCGTACATGAGTTGGCAAAACAACTCGGTATGGAGAGCAAGGAAGTCCTTGCAAAGCTCCAAGAAATGGGCGAATTCGTCCGATCAGCATCATCAACAGTTGAAGCACCTGTAGTTCGCAAATTAGTTGCGCTCTATCCAGATGCAAAGCCAGTTGAAGAGAAAAAGCCAGTCAAGAAAGCAGCTGCTAAGAAGACTGCTGCCTCAAAGAAGACCGCTGAAGTAAATCCAGAGTTAGCTGCAGAACTCGCCGCCGAACTCGGCGTCGATCTTGCAGCTTTGAAAGCATCACGCGATGCTGAAAAACTGGCACAGGAAGAAGCTAAGGCTGCAGCGACAGAAGCTGCAGCAACGCCTGCAAAAGATGCAACGTCAACAGCACCAGTTGCTCCGCGTCCAGGTAACAATCCATTTTCAACAGGTAGCGCAGTTCCTCGTCCACCGCGTCCAGGTAATAATCCATTTTCAACTGGTGGCGCAGTTCCACGTCCACCACAACGTCCGCAAGGTCAAGGAACTGGTGCACCGCGTCCAGGAATGGCAGGAGCGCGTCCAGGTTCTGTTCGTCCAGGTTTTGCAGCACGACCTGGTGGAGCACGACCAGCAGGTGCCGGAACTGGAACAGGAAATTACCCACCACGTACTGGTGGAGCGCCAACATCGTCAGGTCCATATCGTTCACAAGGTGCAACAGGTGGCGCACCAGGTGGCGCCGCAGGTGGTCCACAACGTCCAGGCGGCGGCGGTCCTAATCGCGGTCCAGGTCGCGGAGGTACTGCTGGTGCATTTGGAAAGAATGCAAGTAAATCTTCAAAGCGTAAGCAGAAGTCACGTAAGGCGCTGCGCGAAGAGTTCGACAATATGCAGGCACCACAACTTGGTGGCGCAGTTATTCCTCACGGTGATGGAAAGACAAAGATTCGTATGCGTCGCGGTTCATCGCTTGCCGACTTTGCCGAGAAGATTGGAGCAGATCCAGCAGCGTTAGTTTCAGCTCTATTCCACCTTGGTGAAATGGTTACTGCAACGCAATCTGTGGATGCAGATACATTCGAAATCTTGGGAGCACAGCTTAAGTATCAGATTGAAATCGTTTCACCTGAAGATGAAGATCGTGAGCTTCTCCAGGACTTCGATATCGATTTGGCGCAAGAAATTGCAGACCTTAACCCTGAAGATCTCGTGGCACGCCCACCAGTAGTTACTGTTATGGGACACGTCGATCACGGTAAAACTTCACTTCTCGATGCAATTCGTAAGACTGAAGTCATTAAGGGCGAAGCGGGGGGAATTACTCAGCACATCGGTGCCTACCAAATTCACCACGATCACGATGGCGTTAATCGCGCGATCACCTTTATCGATACACCTGGCCACGAAGCATTTACAGCGATGCGTGCCCGTGGTGCAAAGGTCACAGATATTGCAGTGCTCGTCGTTGCAGCCGATGACGGGATCATGCCTCAGACAATTGAAGCTCTGAATCACGCTCAAGCTGCTGATGTTCCTATCGTTGTTGCAGTTAACAAGATTGATAAAGAAGGCGCAAACCCAGATAAGGTCCGCCAGCAATTAACTGAATACAACTTGATCGCTGAAGAGTACGGCGGAGACACAATCTTCGTAAACGTCTCTGCAAAGAAGGGCGAAGGCGTTGATGCGCTGATCGAGTCAATCTTGCTTACAGCAGATGCGGCTATCGATCTTCGTGCAATTGCTGCCGATGATGCTCGTGGTGTTGCTATTGAAGCGCACCTCGATCGTGGTCGCGGCCCAGTTGCAACTGTTCTTGTTCAACGCGGAACACTCAAAGTCGGAGATGCAATTGTCGCCGGTGGTTCATTTGGTCGCGTACGTGCGATGCTCGACGAACACGGTGAGAGCGTTGAAGAGGCAGGCCCATCACGTCCTGTGCAGGTTCTCGGTTTCACATCTGTTCCAAACGCTGGAGATACATTCCTCGTTGCAGAAGATGACCGCACTGCACGTCAGATCGCTGAAAAGCGTCAGGCAGCAGAACGTAATGCTCAATTGGCAAAGGCTCGCAAGAAGGTTTCACTTGAAGACTTCATGGAGCAGTCCAAGATCTCAACTCTTAACCTCATCCTCAAGGGTGACGTTTCAGGTTCTGTTGAAGCCCTCGAAGATGCTCTCATGCAGCTCGATGTCGGAGCAGAAGTTGATCTTCGCGTTATTCACCGCGGCGTAGGTGCAATTACCAAGAGCGATATCACTCTGGCGTCCGCTTCAACTGCTGTTGTTATTGGCTTTAACGTTAAGCCAGAACCACAGACAGCTATCTACGCTGATCAAGAAGGCGTCGAAGTTCGTTTCTACTCTGTTATCTACAATGCAATCGAAGAGATTGAACTTTCACTTAAGGGTCTTCTTAAGCCAGAGTTCGAAGAGGTTGTACTCGGTAACGCCGAAGTACGCGATCTCTTTAAATCTTCAAAGGTCGGAACAATTGCAGGTTCCATCGTGCTCGACGGAGTCATTCGTCGTAATGCGAAGGGACGCGTCTTGCGTGACGGAGCAGTTCTCGCAGAGGACGTTACGATCGAATCTCTCAAGCGATTTAAAGATGATGCGACCGAAGTCAAAGAAGGTTTTGAGTGCGGTATCGGCGTAGGTAAGGGTGCAGACCTTCAGGTCGGAGACATCATTCAGGTCTTCGAGATGCGCGAGAAGAAGCGCGCCTAGATATGGGAAATTCACACCGCAGCCACAAGGTTGCAGACCGCATCAAGGTAGTAGTGGCACAGCTGCTTGAGACAAAGATTAAAGATCCGCGTCTTGGCTTTGTCACTGTTACCGATGCGCGTGTTACTGGAGATCTCCAGAACGCTTCCATCTTCTACACCGTTCTTGGTGGAGAAGATGAACGCGCTGCAACTGCTGCGGCCCTCGAATCAGCTAAAGGTGTTATCCGTAGCGCTGTAGGTAAAGATTTAGGAACGCGCATTACCCCGTCTCTTGAATTTATCCTTGATGGACTTCCTGAATCCGCTCAAGCGCTCGACTCGCTTCTTGAACGAGTCCACCAACTTGATGCAGAGGTTGCAAAGGCGCGCGAGAATGCAAAGCCTGTTGTTGAAGATGCCTATAAAGTCCCACGCGTCAAAATCGA
Organism: Actinomycetota bacterium; assembly: GCA_037143995.1. GTDB lineage: Bacteria > Actinomycetota > Actinomycetes > Nanopelagicales > Nanopelagicaceae > Planktophila. Next base: position 3,616 of record JBAWXP010000033.1, on the reverse strand, counting down.
AGAGTAATTCTCACAATGACCGATGGCTTTCTTGTAGTGGATAAAGCTGGCGGAATGACGAGCCATGATGTTGTAGCCGTTGGACGTAAAGCTCTCGGAACTCGCAAGGTAGGACATGCAGGAACTTTGGACCCAATGGCAACAGGAATTCTTGTTCTTGGCTTTGGCAACGGAACTCGTCTGCTGCAGTACATCACCGATGGCGATAAGTCGTATGTAGCAACTGTGGTTCTTGGTGCATCTACCGTCACTGACGATAAAGAGGGCGAAGTACTCACAAGCACAGATGCGTCCAAGGTAAATGATGCAGATATTGAAAAGGTTCTTAAGGCGATGATTGGAACTATTGCGCAACGTCCATCATCGGTATCAGCTGTAAAAGTTGGGGGAGAGCGCGCCTACGATCGAGTTCGCGCGGGTGAAACGTTTGAACTTGAAGCGCGACAGGTCACAATCACACAGTTAGATATTGTGGCCATTCGCCACCTTGAGGTAACCACTGAAGTTGATATCGAAGTAACGTGTTCTGCCGGAACTTTTATCCGTGCAATTGCGCGCGACCTCGGGGATGAGCTCAAAGTCGGGGGACACCTCAGTTCATTGCGTCGTACCCGCGTTGCAGGTTTCACTGAAAAAGATGCAGTGAGCTTTGAAGACCTTAAGGCGCAGAACTTCACTGCGCTAGCTCTTGCAGATGTAGCTCGCGTAACTTTTACCCCACGAGAACTTACGCTTGAGGAAGTACAGGAGCTCTCCTTTGGTCGAGCGCTCTCCGAAAATGGAAATACAGTAATTAATGCAGCGCTATCTCCCGACAATCGACTTATCGCCCTTCTCAAAGATGAAGGCGATAAAGCGAAGCCGATTGCAGTTTTTGCGGCAGCGAACTAGGTAAGGCAAGATTCGACATATGAGCGAAACCAGCGTCGTCGTTATCGGCGTCTTTGATGGAGTCCACAAGGGACATCAACTGCTGCTCAATCGCGCCAAAGAGATTGCAGATGGTCGCTCCATCATTGCGCTGACATTTGATCCCCATCCCACAACGGTCTTTGCGCCCGATAAAGCTCCGACCATGCTCACAACTCTGGCTGATCGAGTCGAACTACTTAAAATTCATAACGCTGACCAAGTTGCTGTCATGAAATTCAATGAAAAATTTGCTGCTATGACTCCTGAAGAGTTTGTAGAGACTGTTTTAGTCAATCAACTCAAGGCGAGCACCGTCATTGTTGGAAAGAACTTCACATATGGCCATAAAGCAGCTGGAAACGTAGACACCCTGATTAAATCTGGACTTGCACATAATTTCACCGTCGATGTTCAAGAACTTAAAGCCGATACTGAAGTTATTTCTTCATCTCGTATTCGAGCCCTTGTCATTGAGGGAAAAGTTGAGCAAGCGCGCGAACTTTTATCAAGACCACATCGTCTTGACGGAATAGTTGTTCACGGTGAAAAGCGTGGGCGTGAGATCGGATATCCCACTGCAAACTTGGGAAATATTGATGGTCAGACAATACCTGCAGACGGTGTGTATGCAGGCTGGCTTACTGTCGGAATTAATTTCTGGCCTGCGGCAATTTCAATCGGGACTAATCCAACTTTTGAAGGTGTACGTGGCAGACAAGTTGAGGCATATGCACTAGATCAAGAAGGTCTCGAGCTCTATGACAAGAACGCTTCCATTGAATTTGGTTGGTATCTTCGTCCGACACTAAAATTTGATGGCCTCGAACCTTTGCTTGAGCAAATGAAGAAAGATTGCGATAAAGCTCGCGAACTCACCGAGAAATAGGCCGGTTTTAGCCTCAATTTCTCTTATCTACACCTCACAGGTAAACTTCACCTGTCCAACGAGAAAGTGATTTCCCGTGAATCAAACCGGGAAGCCTCTTGAACAGTACTGACGTACTTAATATGAAAAGGAAATAGATATGTCGCTAACACCAGAAGTAAAGAAAGAAATCATTGCAAAGTACGGAACATCAGCTACTGATACAGGAAGCCCTGAAGCTCAGGTCGCTTTATTGTCACGTCGAATCGAAGACATCACAACACACCTCAAGACCAACCCGCATGATCACCACAACCGTCGTGGTCTCTTGTTGCTCGTAGGTCAGCGTCGCCGAATTCTTCAGTACCTCGCAAAGACAGATATCAATCGTTATCGCGCAATTATCGAAAAGCTCGGTATTCGCCGCTAATTAAGAATTACACGCCGGGGGACAATGGTCCTCGGTAGTGGTTTCCAGATGTATGCATCTGTGAACTTCGATCGAAGATTCATTTGTTTCGCCTCGCGTGTAGTTACCGCTCCAGGATGCGTTGAACGCTTCCTGGAATAGAAACACGAATCAAAGGAGGACCCATGGAGGGTCAAGACGTTAAGTCAGCAGTAGCCGTTATCGATAACGGAAAGTTCGGAAAGCGCGAGATTAAGTTCGAAACAGGACGCCTCGCAAAGCAAGCAGCAGGAGCTGCAGCTGTGTATCTCGATGATCAGACAATGATCTTCTCAGCTACAACAGCATCAAAGACACCTAAGGATCAATTCGACTTCTTCCCACTTACAGTGGATGTTGAAGAGAAGATGTATGCCATCGGCAAGATCCCTGGTTCATTCTTCCGTCGCGAAGGCCGACCATCAGAAGAGGCAATTCTTACCTGCCGTTTGATCGACCGTCCATTGCGTCCATCATTTATTAAGGGACTTCGTAATGAAGTTCAGATCGTTGTGACAGTAATGGCGCTCGATCCAGATCATATGTACGACGTGATCGCTATCAACGCAGCATCAATGTCAACACAACTTGCAGGCCTTCCATTCTCTGGTCCAATCGGTGGTGTACGTGTTGCACTCATCGACGGTCAGTGGGTTGCCTTCCCTAACCATTCACAGGTCGAGAACGCAGTTTTCGATATGGTCGTTGCAGGTCGCGTAACAGCAGACGATGTAGCAATCATGATGGTTGAAGCAGAAGCAACTACACGCACAATTGGTCTTATTGCAGAAGGCGCCAAGGCTCCTACTGAAGAGATTGTGGCTCAAGGACTCGATGCTGCAAAGCCATTTATCAAGATTCTCTGCGAAGCACAGTCAAAGCTTGCAGCAGTTGCTGCAAAGCCAACAGCTGATTTCCCAGTGTTCCTTGATTACCAAGATGATGTATTTGCAGCCGTTGAAAAGGCAGCAAAGGATGATCTTGCAAAGGCTTTGACAATTTCAGGTAAGCAAGAGCGCGAGACAAAGATCGATGAGATCTCTGCCTCAACTAAGGAATCAGTTTCTGCTGCCTTCGAAGGCCGCGAAAAGGAAGTTCCTGCAGCGTTTCGCTCACTGACTAAGAAGCTTGTACGTCAGCGCGTACTTCGCGACAAGATTCGTATCGATGGCCGCGGACTCCGCGACATTCGTGCGCTCTCTGCCGAAGTTGAGGTTATTCCTCGTGTTCACGGTTCAGCAATCTTCGAACGTGGTGAGACTCAAATTCTCGGAGTGACAACTCTTAATATGCTCAAGATGGAACAGCAGCTCGACACCATGAGCCCTGAAACATCTAAGCGCTACATGCACAACTACAACTTCCCACCATATTCAACTGGTGAAACAGGT
>JBAWXP010000032.1:0-9608 GCA_037143995.1 Actinomycetota bacterium | reverse complement strand
CACAAAGAATGATTTAACTCAAAAGTTACAGAATACAAAGTCACTTGTGACAGGAAAACTCAACGAGCTCACCATTGCGCAGGTTGAGGCGCAGAGAGCTAAAATTGCGGCAGATCTAGCAGCGCTCACTGTTGCTAAACATCGCACTGATGCATCTAATGCAGAAAAGGTCGCAACTGCAAACGAGTCTGCAATCGAGGCAGCAAAGGCTGCAGCTATTGCGATAACCGAATCTAGTAACTCAATCGACAAGATTGTTGCTTCCTCAACGGTGAACAACTCAATTGCTTCACTACCAATGATTTTCAGCGCTGCAGCAGTAGTTGTCGCAGCAGCCTTCTTTGGAACTCTTGCTATACGACGTTATCGCCGACGTGGAAGTAAACCTCTTCCGACCTTTACCGAGCCAGACCTTGATATTCAGCTCGACTTCGATCGCATACTGTCAGATATAAAGTTGAAAGAAGTAAAGCGTCAGGCTCGAGCAACAACGGCTCGTAAGGCAGCACCAAAGAAGGCGGCACCAAAGAAGCGCTAATTAACGCTGCTTGAATTTAGGCAAGTGCAGATCAAATTTAATTGAGATTACTCGCGTAAGAATTACTACTACTCCTCCAGCTATAGCTGCCGGGTTTTGAGCCACGCTGAGTTGATGAAGCCCAACAAAGATAATGGCTCCCATCATGGATGAGGTACCAATGGTTTCGCGGTGAAGTAAGACAGGTTCAACTTGGCACAAGACATCTCTCACAAGACCACCCGTAACCGCTGTAATAACGCCCAGAAGGATTGCGGCAAACCAGGTGACATCCATTTCAAATGCCAGCTGTGTTCCCGACATGGTTGCAACGGCCAGACCCAAGGTATCCATCGCAAGGAGTGTTTTGCCAACATGAGTGACGCGACGAAATACAAGAGTAAGAATCACGGCAGCGATGATGCTTGCAATTATCCATGGATCAATGATCCAAATTGGTCGCAGCCCTAAGAAGATATTACGGAGTGTTCCACCCGAGACAGATGCAACGGCTGCAATAAATGCGATGCCGCCGTAATCAAGTCCCTTATCTGCTGCCACACGTGCGCCGACGAGTGCGAAGACGAACGTGGACAGCAGATCAAGGATATGCAATAACGAAGTATCTATTGCGATTTAGAGATTTCCTTCAACCTCGTGCATCACTGCAATACGTTCTTCCTTTGTAGGCATCTTGAAGTAGATATGTCCCTTTGACCAGTAGTAGAACATAGGGATAAATCCAGCTCCGATTGAGACTCCACTTACCCATTTGGTTACTGCATCAAGTTCTGGGATGACTTTGAAGAACATAATGGTCATGAAGAGCGCACCGATGAGTGGCCAGACTCCCATGAGCAAGAAGTTCTTCACACTCTTAAAGATCATCTTGCGGAAGAGTACGAGAACGGCGTAACCGGCGAGAGCGTAATAGATCGTAATCTGAACGCCGATTGATGCAATTGCATCTCCCATGATGGTTCCGATTGATCCAATGAACTGTGAGCCAACGAAGAGTCCAAGACCGATGATGGTGATTGTGATGGTTGCAAAGATTGGTGTCTTGTACTTGTGGTGAACGGTTCCAAATTTTCCAGCCAATGTTCCATCGCGGCCCATGGAGAACATGGTGCGAGTTAACTGAATCAGCTGAGTTTCAAGAGTTGCAACTGTTGAGAGTAGGACCGCTACAACGAGCAACTTGCCGCCCATTCCTGGCCATACTTTTTGTCCAAGAACTCCAAGAATATTGGCAGAGTTATCTTCTACCTCTTTAGAGCTTAAGACCATGTTGGAACCAATGGTAAATACTTCAAAGAGAAGGAATGTGATGATCATTCCGATAAGAGCGCCTTGACCAGGAGTCTTACGTGAACCCTTGGTCTCTTCATTGAGGTTTGCTGTGACATCCCAACCCCAGAAGTAGAAGGCTGCGATGAGTGCACCTGCGAAGAAAGCTGTCGAACTTGGAATTGCACTCGGTGCAAACCAGTGCCATGAGAATTCATGGACCTTTGTTCCGTGGAAGATTGCAAGGATTGCAAAGAGCAAGAGAAGAGCAACTTCAATCGTTGACATAATTACCTGCACGGTCGCTGTGATTGTGACACCGAATGCAACGGCTGCAACCATGAGCAAGAAGAAGACAGATCCAAAGAGAGTTACCCAGGTCTTGTTATTTGCAAGTGAATCTGAGAATAAACCTAAGAATGATGAGCCTGCTGGAAGTGTTGCTGCTACCAAGAAAATTGATGAGCAGGTAAGCACTGACCAACCAGCAATGTAACCAAGTGCTGGGTGAAGTCCACGACGAACCCATGCATATGTTGCACCTGCATTTGATTCGGTGCGGCCTAAATAGTTAAATGCAAAGACGATTCCGTACATTGCGATTCCGCAATAGAGAAGTGATGCAGGTCCTGCAAGACCGACAGCTGCAACAAGCAGCGCGGTTGATGCAGCGATTGAATATGCAGGAGCTGATCCTGCGACAGCCATAACGACAGATTCAAAGAGTCCGAGAACATTCTCGGCAAGCTTGTGCTGGTGATTTTGTGGACTAGAAGTCATAGATAGGACCCGCTTTTGTAGAAGGCATCCGAAGAAGCGTGGACAGATACGGGGAAACCGTAGCAGTGCAGAAAGGTCTAGACACTAATTTCTGGCCACTTTTTTCGGGTAAGAAATATGACCAAAACTGCAAAAGTATTCCAATTGCGTCACATTTGGCGTTTTCGGCTACCGCTCTGGCTCTGACCTCCGTAGAGTTCCGCGCATGTCAAAGACCTCAAAGAAGACAAGCACGAAGGCTGCCACCAAGAAGAGCGGCCTGAGCACCGATAAGAATTGGTGGCGCCAAGCTGCGATCTACCAGATCTACCCGCGCAGCTTTGCCGACAGCAATGGCGATGGCATCGGAGATATCAAGGGAATCACATCACGTATTCCATATCTGAAATCTCTTGCACTCGATGCAGTCTGGCTCAGCCCCTTCTATCCATCAGCACTGGCTGACGGTGGTTATGACGTTGACGATTACCGTGATGTCGATCCCAAGCTGGGAACACTTGCTGACTTTGACGAAATGCTTGCAGGTCTTCATAAAGAAGGAATCCGTGTCTTTGTAGATATCGTTCCCAACCACTCATCGAATCTGCATGAATGGTTTAAAGAAGCACTTGCGGCAAAGCCGGGCTCTAAAGCGCGTGAGCGTTACATCTTCCGCGATGGAAAAGGCGTTAATGGTGAGCTTCCACCTTCAGATTGGGTTTCACACTTTGCGCCATCATCATGGACACATGAATCCACCTTTGGTGGAAAACATGGCCAGTGGTTCTTGCACTGGTTTGCGCCAGAACAACCAGACTTTAACTGGGAGAACCGCGAAGTCCAGAAAGATTTCTTGAAGACACTGAAGTTCTGGTCAGATCGTGGCGTTGATGGATTCCGTATCGATGTTGCACATGGACTTGCAAAAGATTTATCAGAACCTTTCCGCAGCATGCCTGTGCACGAAGGACTTGAACAACGCGGCAATAAGGGCAAGGGCATCTGGGGCGATCGCAATGAGGTCTTTGCAATCTACAAAGAATGGCGCAAACTCTTCAATCAATACGATCCACCACGAGTTGCAGTTGCTGAAGCATTTGTGCACCCAGAGCGCCTTCCGCTCTATGCAAGCACCAAGACTCTAGGTCAGTGCTTTGATTTCCGCTTTATCGAGACACCTTTTGAAGCAGGTGCCTACAAGGCTGCAACACAGGAAGCGATTGAACTTGCGCAGAAGAATAAATCTTCATGCACCTGGACACTTTCTAACCACGACCAGATTCGCCACGCAACGAAGATGGCGCTTAATCCTGCAGTAAACCGTCGCGACTGGATGCTCTCGAACGGCACCTCATCTCCAATCGATATGAAGTCAGGTACGCAGAACGCACTTGCTGCAACGCTCTATATCTTGGGTCTTCCGGGCTCTACCTATATGTATCAAGGCGAAGAGCTTGGACTCCATGAAGTAACTGATATTCCTGAAAAAGATATCCAAGATCCGCAGTACCTACGTAATCTCAAAGTTGATAAGGGTCGCGATGGATGTCGCGTTCCACTTCCGTGGACAGCATCAGGTTCCTCATTTGGATTCGGTACAGGTGGAGCACATCTTCCACAACCGAAATGGTTTGCAGACTTCGCTGTAGAAGTTGAGGAGAAAGATTCTCACTCACCACTATCTACTTACCGTAAGGCGCTCTCTATCCGTAGAGAGCTCATGACGAAGGAGGAGATTAAGTGGCATAAGACCACTGATATCTCAGTGCTGCATTACTCGCGTCCTAATGGATGGCACTGCATCACTAACTTCCGCGCAGAGTTCTATCCGATGCCAAAGGGCGAGATATTGATTTCATCTCGACCATTGGTCAATGGGAAAATTCCTGCGGGAACTACAGTCTGGTTTACAAAGTAACTTTTACTTACGCAACGCCGATAATGTCGACTGCGAAGATCAAAGTTTCATTTGGGCCAATTGGTCCAGCCCCAGCGGCGCCATAACCCATTGCTGGAGGCAAGATAAGAAGGCGACGTCCGCCAGCCTTTGCGCCAGGCAGACCCTTCTGCCATCCCTCAACAACATTTGCTAATGGAAATGTTGCAGGCTGCCCGCTCCAGGATGATTCGATGATCTTTCCTGTTGACCATGCCATCAAGATGTAATGAACTGTCAGAGTCGATGAGGCAAGAACTTCTGCGCCGGTTCCGACGATGACATCTTCTGTTGTCAGCTCTGCTGGTGGAGTGCCTTCAGGCTTTGAGATTGTTGGCGCCTGACCAGCTACTGCTGAGACGATAGGCAGAACAGTTGAGTCAGATGCGCTCATTTTGATTCCTCCGAAGATTGTTAGTGCAACAAGAAGTGAAGCGAATATTCCTGCGAGAACTTTGCGAGTTGTGTTATTAATTGTCTAACTCCTTGATCAGATTGAAGTCGCCGCCACCGAGCTGGCCTTGATCGCGATACATCTCGAGCTTTGCGCGAGTATCGGCGATATCAAGGTTGCGCATGGTCAATTGCCCGATGCGATCTGTGGGGCCGAATGCGGCATCAGTGGTGCGCTCCATAGATAACTTATCTGGGTGATAGCTCAGAGCAGGACCTGTTGTATCGATGACTGAGAAATCATCTCCGCGACGAAGGCGCAGCGTTACCTCACCTGTAATTGCAGATGCAACCCAGCGAGTAAGAGATTCGCGCAGCATGAGTGATTGTGGGTCGAGCCAGCGACCTTCATAGAGCAAGCGACCTAAGCGACGACCTTCAGCATGGTAATTCGCGATGGTGTCCTCGTTGTGAATTGCCGACAGAAGTCGTTCGTATGCAATAAAGAGAAGCGCCATTCCTGGTGCTTCATAAATTCCGCGAGACTTTGCTTCGATGATGCGGTTCTCGATCTGATCTGCCATCCCGAGTCCGTGGCGACCACCGATTTTGTTTGCTTCATTCATAAGAGCTACGACGTCAGTAAAATCTTTACCATTAATTGCAACAGGGCGTCCCTGAACAAATTGAATCCTGACATCCTCTGAAGCGATAGCAACGGATGAATCCCAGAACTTCACGCCCATGATGGGGTTGACGATTTCGATGGATGCATCGAGATTTTCTAGATCTTTAGCTTCATGGGTTGCACCTAAGATATTTGCATCAGTTGAGTAAGCCTTCTCGACGCTATCGCGATACGGGAATTTGTGAGCAACGAGCCACTCAGACATCTCTTTACGTCCACCAAGTTCGCGTACGAAGTCTGCGTCGAGCCATGGCTTATAAATTCTCAAGTTTGGATTTGCAAGCAAGCCATAGCGATAGAAACGCTCGATGTCATTGCCCTTATATGTTGATCCATCGCCCCAGATTTCAACGTTGTCATGCAACATTGCGCGCACAAGCAAGGTGCCTGTTACTGCGCGGCCCAATGGAGTTGTATTGAAATACTGTTTTCCGCCTGAGCGAATATGAAATGCACCGCAGGCAATGGCTGCAAGACCTTCTTCAACCAGTGGCGTCTTGCAATCTACAAGGCGTGAAATTTCTGCGCCATACTCTTTTGCGCGTACCGGAACAGAATCAATATCTGGTTCATCATATTGGCCGAGATCTGCGGTGTAGGTGCAAGGAATCGCTCCCTTTTCGCGCATCCATGCCACAGCGACAGATGTATCGAGGCCACCAGAGAATGCGATACCGACCTTTTCGCCGACTGGAAGGGATGCTAGAACCTTGGACATAGTGCGCAGTCTAACGGTTCACGAGTGTGGCAAGAGCAGGTTTTACTTTCCAGAGATTGAGCATCTCGTCATATTTGCGCTCTTCTGCTGCATCTGGTGCGGCACCGGTCTTCACTGCTCGAATCATGAGATTGCGCGGAGTGTGCTCTCCCCCAATAAATTCGATTGCCTCAACGCGATATCCGCACAGTTTCATGATCTGCATACGAAGTGCATCGGTCAATAAATCTCCTAGGCGTTCCTTCATAATTCCATTGCGGGTAATAAGTGACCATGGTTCAGGAATCTCATTCATCTGGGCCTGAAAATCATGATGGCAGCATGGAGCAATCAGGGCAAGGCGCGCATCTGTATTAATAGCCCAACCAATCGCATCATCTGTTGCTGTGTCGCATGCATGCAGAGCGATAGCGATATCTGCGCCTTTCAGAGTTGTATCTGCAATCTCTTCTGCACGAAATTCGATTGTTGCAGAGATACCGAGCTGCTTAGCAATTTCATTATTGCGATCGCGGGCTGCAGAGCGCACATCAATTCCGATAACTGTGACTGGAATATTCTGGCTTCGTAGATATTGATGGGCCGCAAAGGTGAGATAGGCATGGCCGCAACCAAGATCTGCAATGGTCAGTGGGCTCTCGTTGGTGGGTTGGTGGATATGTCCTGCGGATATTGCAGATGTCAGCGTTGGAACAAGTAGACGCAGAAATTCCTCTACCTGAAGATACTTATCGCTCATACTTGGCTTTACCTTGCCATCAGCATCAGAGATTCCGATAGCAATCAAGAATGGATCTGATGGATCTAGTAAGCGTTGTTTAGTGCGATCGTGAGAGAGATCTTGTTCATTCTTCGATTTTTCACGATGAACAAGCGGCTCGCCCTTCTTTGTGATGCGAAGGCTGAGGGATCCATCGGTATGTTCCAGCAAGATGTTGGCATAACCACTGCGAATTAATTCAGCAAAAGGAGCCTGCGCGGGCTTGTAATTCTTTGTCGTCATCTGGCGACCATCGCTATGGCTTACCTGAATATGTAATCCATCTTTGAGCGCAATCGGGCGCATATCGACACGTTCGTGTTCTGTCTGCATATTTCTACGACGACCAGATAAGACAACGCGCACTAAGGATTCGGAATTAGCAAAGAGTGATTCACACTCTAGAAGGGCATCTTCTAGTGGCGATTGACTCATGGAGACGAGTTTAGTCTTTGCTTACGGGAAGTACGACCACGATCGCCAACCCGCCGAGCTCGCTCTTGCGTAGCGATAAGGTGCCATCGAGTTTCTGTATTACTGCAGACATAATGCTCATTCCTAAACCAGAACCGCCCTTGTCGCGAGATCGCGATTTATCAAATCTAGTGAGTGAGCGAATATCTTCCTTGTAGGCGGATTCAGGTAATCCGGGACCCGCATCTTCAATCACCAGCTGTGCGTTTTTACCTTGCTTGAGCAGCGAAATGTTTACGGCGTCATCAGGTGCTGTGTGGCGCACAATGTTGGCTAGTGCATTTTGAATAAAGCGAGAGATGTAATCGCGTGATGCTTCAATGGAAATATCGTCAGCGATTGCCATTGTGACTTTTCGCTGTGGATTTAGAGTTGTGAAATCAGTTCCGTGCGCTTTGATAATCTCGCTGAAATCAATATCTTCGATATCGCGGGCTCCGCTTTCACCTAGCTCGGCAAGAAGCAATAGATCACGCACAAGAGATTCCATGCGAGTGATTTCAGTACCAACGCGATCAAATGCACGCGCCTTATCCGAATCTTGAATCAGCTGGCCCTTGCTGAGCATTTCAACGTAACCCTTGATCACAGTCAGCGGTGTGCGTAGCTCGTGGGAAGCATCGCCTAAAAATTCTTGCATACGTGCAAGGGATGCGCTCTCGTCTCGACGATTAATGCGCCTGAAGTAGAGGAAGAGAATGAGCGAGGCGATGCTGTCGAGGGCAAAGGTAAAGAGAGCAAGAGATCCAAGATTCGATCTGAAATTTGCATCTATCGCTTCCGTCGATTCTGCAATCAGTATGTAGTCGCCACCTTCTACCAGGACAGCGCGTAGTCGAAATGGTGATGGCCCTGGGATTCGTAGTGGCTTGCGCGTTGCATCTTCCACAATAGGAAAATCAGGGGCACCTAAATAAGTAAGTGAAGACTCATTAATAATCGTTTCTTGTCCGTCATGAGTCAGAAATGTAAGAGTGATATCTAGGCTTGATTGTTCGAGGGCATAGAGAGCAGCACTCACTGGCTGCAGTGGGTTCTCATATGCGCTCTGTGCAACAAAGTTAAGTGAGGCATCAACTTTGTGAATCTCGCTATTTTGTGAGTGAAGGACGGAGAAACCACCTACACCGATGGTGATTAAGGTAAGAAGGAATATCGTGACAAAGCTAATGCGGGTAGATGAAGAAAATTTCACTTCTTCTCCGCTTGTAGCTGGAATCCGACTCCTCTGACTGTGCGTATGCCTTCAAAACCATCGCGGTGTAACTTCTTACGAAGGTATGAAATATAGGTATCTACCACTGTGCTTTCGGATTCAAAGGTAATTCCCCAGACTTCATCGAGTAGGTATGTCTTACTTAAGACACGGCCCTTGCTCTCGAGAAGTACGTGCAGCAATCGAAACTCGGTAGGAGAAAGTTCAATACGTTCTTCGTTAAAGGTCACTTGATGGGAATCGCTATCGAGAGTGATGGGGCCACACGATAAGTTTGTTGGAGTCGCTATGGTGAATTGCGAGCGTCGCAGAATCGCCTTGATGCGCAAAACCAGTTCTTCAAGACCAAAAGGCTTGGTTACATAATCATCTGCGCCGAGAGTAAGGCCGCGGGTGACATCAGCACGATCTGCGCGCGCGCTGAGCATAAGAGCTGGAGTGTTATCGCCTGCACCACGGATGCGTTCGATAAATTCAAAACCATCCATCATTGGCATATTGATATCGACAATAAGTAAATCTGGCTTTGTATTTCTGAGAAGAGTCTGAGCAATCATCGCATCGGCTGCGGTTATTGTTTCGAATCCAGCTAATTTCAGAGCATCACCGAGCAAATCACGGACTCCGGCCTCATCATCGATAATCATTATCAACTGGCTCATGGCTATACCCTGCCATGCGTGGCCCTTCTTTACTACCAATGAAGCGCCACGCACACGGTGCCATGAGGACATTCACAGAATATTCACACAACTATGGATTTACTATTGAGCCATGGAAAGAAGCGAAGGATTGATGCGACCTGTAACTATTGCTGCAGCTCTGATCATCTCTCTTACCTGCATCTCTCTTTCGCC
>JBAWXP010000031.1:0-9682 GCA_037143995.1 Actinomycetota bacterium | reverse complement strand
CTGCACCGGTTCAGGAGACTGACCCGGTTGCAGCGCTCACAGCTGATTTACAACGACTTCAGGCCGAGTACGCCAACTACCGCAAACGCGTAGAACGCGATCGCGCAGTTGCCCACGAGATGGCTATCGGTTCAGTACTTACTGAATTGTTAGCGATCCTCGACGATGTTGATCGCGCAGCTAGCCATAACGAGCTCACCGGCGGGTTTAAAGCTGTTGCAGATCAGATGGCAGCAATCACCAATCGTTTCGGCCTTGAGAAGTATGGAACTGAGGGCGATGCCTTCGATCCACAAATTCACGAGGCACTTTTACATGACACATCTGCAGATGTTTCGGTACCAACTGCATCAAAGATTCTGCAACCTGGTTATAAATATAAAGATCGCATTTTGCGCCCTGCACGAGTTGCAGTGACTGACCCGGAAAACTAATCAGAAATGGCCGCTAAAGACCTTTACGAAAAGGACTTCTACAAGATCCTTGGGTTGGATAAGAAAGCCACACCCGATGAGATTAAGAAGAAGTACCGCTCTTTAGCGCGCGATTTACACCCAGATAAGAACCATGGCGATTCAGCGCTGGAAGAAAAGTTCAAAGCAGTCTCTGAGGCATATGACATCTTGTCTGATTCCAAAAAGCGCGCTGAATACGATGAAGCGCGTTCACACTTCGAACGTGGTGGATTTCGCGCACCTACTGGAGGACAGAACTTCCAAGGTGGAGACTTCTCTGACATCTTTGGTGGCGGTTCTTCTCAAGATATCTTCGCTAATTTATTCGGCGGTGGTGGACGTCGCGGCCCACGTAAAGGCAGCGATCTGCAAACTGAAGCAACGATTACATTTAAAGAGTCAATATTCGGTACAACCCTTGAATTAAAACTCAACACTGATGGCAATGGACCACAGAATATTTCTGCGCGAGTGCCTACAGGTGTTAACGATGGTGCAAAGATTCGCGTTAAAGGGAAAGGTGCACCTGGTGAAGCAGGCCCTGGCGACTTATTTATTGAGCTACATGTAAAGCCTCACGCTACCTTTTCGCGCAAGGGCGAGAACTTGTTATTAACTCTTCCTGTCACATTTGCAGAAGCTGCACTCGGTGCAGATATTAAAGTTCCTAATCTTTCTGGCGATGATGTCACTGTGCGATTGGCTGCAGGAACCCCAACAGGACGAGTTCTGCGCGTTAAAGGCCGCGGTATTAAAAAAGGTGCAATTACCGGAGATTTACTTATTACAGTTGAAGTACAAGTTCCACGTCGTCTTGAAGGTAAAGCAGAGGAAGCAGTGAAAGCATTCGCTCTAGCTACAGCAGATCACGATATCCGCGCAGAATTTATAACAAAGGCAAAGTCATGACAAAAGACTTGCCCCACGAAGATCATCCCGATGATGATGCAGGTTTATATGTCATCTCAGTTGCAGCAGAACTTTCTGGGCTGCACCCACAAACCCTGCGCCAATACGATCGCCTTGGTTTAGTTTCACCTGACCGCACCGTCGGTCGCAACCGCAGATATTCATTGCGCGATATTGCATCCCTTCGCATGGTGCAGCGACTTGTTGGTGAAGGAATCAATCATGCAGGTATTAAGCGCATCATCGAATTAGAAAGTGCGATGGCAAATATGGCTATAGAGGTTGCAAAGCTGCGCATCGAAGTAGATGCACTGATTCAAGAGAACCCACCTAAGGCTTTAACGCATCGCAAAAAAAGCGATGTCATTATTTATAAAGAAGATTAACTCGACCTTTCCAGCCATCAAGTACTTGCCCAGGATCAGATTTCAAATCATTCTGTAGAACCGAAGCATAGATATCTCTGAAATCAGTAGTCACTGCAAGATCTCCATCAACTAATTTACTTAACGACGGTTGATCTCCATACATTCCGCCGTTAATGCGGTCGCCAATCACAAAGACAGGACCTGATGTTCCATGGTCTGTTCCTTGAGATGCATTTGCCTTCACGCGGCGACCAAATTCGCTATAGATAACAACTGTGACATCGGAAGCTCTTCCAGAAGCTTTCAATGAACTTAAGAAACGAGTAACACTGTCAGAGACATTGGCAAGAAGTAGTGATTGGGCACTGGCTTCATTGGCATGGGTATCGAATCCACCAAGGGAGACTGACCATGCACGAGTAGGTGCTCCGGCTGCAATTAACTTTGCAACAAGATCTAACTGTTGCTGCAGATTTGAATCTCCACCTGCGTTACCACCATTTGTCACAGGCAAATCTGTGGCTACCGGCGCCGGTCCTTTGAGAACGCTAGTGACGTTATCGGAAACGCTAAAGAGATTGCTCATCGATTGCGCAGCAGCTGCCATTAAATGAGAATCAGTACTTGTTGCCTTACCTAAAGTCTGACAACGCATTCCCAGTTTTCCAGAAGGGATAACAAGCCCGCCTAAAGGAAGCGCCGAACCAACGCTCTTTACTCCAGCAAAAAGTGGTGGTGGCACTGAACCCAAACTAATTGCCAACATGGGATCTGGGCTCTGTGTATCTAACCAGCGGCCTAACCACCCAGATGAGATGTGTCGAATCGGGGAGGCGGTCTGCCAAATTGCCATAGAAGAGAAGTGAGAGTGATCAGGAAATGGATAACCAACGCCGCGAATTACCGCAACCTTCTTCTGATCCCATAAAGATTTAATTCCAGCCATCGATGGATTTAAACCAAGACCATCACTTAAGGGAAGAACTGATTCGGGCTTATAAGAGATATCAGGACGCATTGAGTAGTAGAGAGGATCTGTATAAGGAACAACAGTATTTAAACCATCATTGCCTCCATACAAGGTAACCATCACAACTATAGGTGTACCAAGTGGCAATGGTCGCGCGATTGCCGCTTGTGCAATATCGCTGATACTCAGCATGGCAGCGCCCGCACCTACAACACCGGCGCCCGTTAACTGCAGGAACTTTCTCCGTGAAATCGTATCCATTACATCCCCCTATGCGTTCACGATAAATTCAGGGCTACAGACAGCCAAAGTAAAGAATTGCGGCAAATCATCTTTCGCATTTGTTAAAGCGGTAAATGTTCTAGAGCTAATGTCATAGATTCCAAGGAGATCTTTTATATATGTCACACGCTTCTCTGCTGGCACAGCCGCAAGTTGGCTGAAATCAATCTGTTTTGCAAGCGCCCCAGCAAATGCGATTCTAAATTGCGAACTTGCAGATGAGAGCCATGCTTCATCTGTTGGCCAACCACCCACATTGGGAGGCAGCAATGGGACCTGCGCCATTTTAAGCAGGTGACCTAAAGAGAGATTTCTTGGCGCCAACTTGGAAGGCTGCAGGTTAAAGGCTCTACACACTGCGATAAACCACTCGACAGGTTGTCTCACCACGCTATATCGAGGATTAGAGAGTGCACCATTGCTCACAATCGCCTTTACCACTGGGGCAATCTCACGATTAGCAAAAGCTGTTACCAAACCCGACTTCGAATCTTGTGGTTCAGTCGATGAGATAAAGCGATACCAGAGCCGATCTGAAATAAATTGCGCACACTCAGGACGAGCTAGAACTAAATCGGTAGCAGTGTCACCATCAAGTGGAGTGTTGACTCCAAAGAGTTTGATGGCATCGTTGTCATGGCGCTTGGGATTGAGCGCAACAACACCTGTGCTGCGAACTGTTTGGTAGCCAGTAAATGCTCGCGATAAAGCTTTGACATCATCTTCGCTGTAGTTATTTACACCGAGTACGAACAGCTCCATAAATTCGCGTGAGAGATTTTCATTGGGAGCACCCTTCACATTGTCATTTCCATCGAGCCAAATCTGTAGCGCACCATCATGAAACATTGCATGTGCCATGGTTTTAAAACTACCTAGCGCGTTGGTGCGAAGCGTTTGAATCTGATTAAACATTGGCGGCGCATAATTAACTTTATCGATGGATGTCGCCCAGTGGCCATGCCAGAACCAAGTCATCCGTTCAAGCAACGGATTCTTAGTAATTGCCATGCGATCGAGCCACCATAAAACTAAATCTTCATTCTGCGCCCTCACTGCTTGATTGAAAGCTTTTGTAGCCACCGCATTGGATTGTGAAGGTCGCGGACCTACATCAGGGAGGTTGGGAAGTGCTAGAGCATCAAGTGCTGGATCGGCCTGCGTTGTATTTAATACATTCTGCGATGTCACACTCAAGCCATCGCGCAACCCTTGAGTAAATTGGCCAGGGGTTGGCCCAAAGGCAAAGCGCGCATAAAGTCGCGACAATTCAAGACGCTGGGCTTCCATGCCACAAAGGTATTGAGAAAGGTTATGCGTTGTAAGGTTTCACCATGAATTCAAAGGAACTTCTCCGAGAACAGATAATTAACAAGGCCGTTGTACACGGGAAAGTCATCTTGTCTTCAGGCAAAGAGGCTGATTACTACGTAGATCTTCGTCGCGTCACACTCGATCATGTTGCAGCGCCTCTTGTTGGCGAAGTAATGCTCGAACTTACAAAAGACCTTGAGTACGAGGCAGTTGGAGGCCTCACACTCGGCGCAGACCCAGTTGCAACAGCGATGATGCATGTTGCAGCCTCTCAAGGTCGCGCTATTGATTCTTTTGTAGTTCGCAAAGCCGAGAAGGCACATGGCTTACAGCGCCGCATCGAAGGACCAGATGTAAGGGGCAAGAAAGTTCTTGCAGTTGAAGACACATCAACAACAGGTGGATCAGTCCTTACAGCAGTTGAAGCCTTGATTGAAGCGGGTGCAATTGTTGTAGGTGTTGCAGTCATTGTGGAACGCGGTGCCAAGCAAGCAATTCTTGATGCAGGGTATAAATATTACGCGGCTTACTCGCTTGAAGATTTAGGTTTGTAACTACTT
Source organism: Actinomycetota bacterium (assembly GCA_037143995.1). Classification (GTDB taxonomy): domain Bacteria; phylum Actinomycetota; class Actinomycetes; order Nanopelagicales; family Nanopelagicaceae; genus Planktophila. The sequence continues at coordinate 4,824 of JBAWXP010000031.1, read as the reverse complement.
ACGAGTGATGCTTGCGAGTACTCCACTCGCGGAAGAATTCGATTACAACTGGGATAAAACTAATAACAACAATCAGGGCTACAACAGGCAGCAAGTACTTATCAACTGAACCTTTAAGTTTTTCTCCAACTACATAACCAATCCCCAACACGAGCTCAGTCCAGATAACTGCGCCGAGTGCGTTCCAGAGAAAGAATCTCTTGGCAGAGATATGTGTAATTCCTGCCATGGGATTGATCAGTGTTCGAATTACAGGAATGAAGCGAGATAGAACAAGTGCGCGGCCAACACCGTATTTCAATAACCATTTCTCAGTAGATGCCACTCGTTGTTGGTTAAAGATTCGACCATCAGGGCGATCGAAGAGTTTGCGGCCAAAGAGCGCACCCAACATATGGCCAACTTGTGCGCCAATAATTGCCGCAAGGGGCGCGCCGGTAAAGAGCGGTATTGCTTGTAGGTGAGCTCCACCCAATATCGCGGCACCTGAACCAGATGCTGCTACCCCTGCAACAAAGAGGAGTGAATCGCCAGGAAAGGCCAGACCAATCAGAAGGCCAGTCTCTGCGAAGATGATGGCAAGAACACCAATCAAACCTAAGTCGGCGACAACTGAATGTGCATCAAAGATATTTGCAGCGATATTCATACCCGCGAGGATACTTGAAGAACCTTAAATTGCCGCCGTTGTCTCACGCACCATTAGGCTCAAAGGAACAACAATTTTTCGCCGCTCCAGCGTTGGGTTAGCTATCTCAGCAATAGTTGCAGCGGCAGCAACCTGACCTTCAAATTGAGGTGCTTGAGAAACAGTTGTCAATCCAATGTATTGCGCAATATCGTGATCATCAAAACCAATAACTGAAATATCTTCAGGAACACGCATACCTTTACTGCGGATAGCTTTCAGTGCACCAAATGCCATCTCATCTGAATGACAGAATATTGCTGTCGGTAGCTTCTTACGACGTAAGAAAGATTCCATCGCAATTTCAGATGTATAGATGTTGAAGTCACCAGAAATTTCTAGTTCAGGGTTCCATTCAACTCCCACAGCATTGATCGCCTGGATGTAGCCCTTGCTGCGATTACCAGAAACATCGAAGTTATAGGCAGTCTCACGTTGCCCAGAAAGGACAGCAATCTCGCGATGACCTAAATCTGTCAGATGTTGAGTCGCGACCTTTCCACCCAACACATCATCAATAGAAATACTCGTGCAACCTATGTGGTTAAACCCGATGGTAGTAATGGGAATTCCTAAACTTAAGAGCGAAGTGAACTCTTCATCCGTCGGTGGCATACTCACAACGATGATTGCATCAACTTTTCCACGCAGCTGCTTCTGCTGAAAGATCCGTTGGCGAGCATCAACTTGCGAAAAGTTATAGAGAAGTAAATCCATTCCGACTTCGCGCAGACTTTGCTCAATTCCATTTATTGCTTGCGAAAAGAACCAGCGCGAAATATAAGGAGCAATTACGCCAATACGGTTTGTCCGCTTTATAAGATCTGCTGGAATAAGGTCAGGGCGCAGCGGATAATTGAGTTCCATCGCAGCTGCCACAATTTTTGTGCGAGTGCGCTCGTTGACATGATGCATTCCGCGAAGAGCACGCGAAACAGTGGCAGGCGAGACCCCGGCGCGTTCTGCGATCTCAACAATTCCTGACATTTCCCGCCCCCAAGGGTCCTGCAAATTACTGCAAAACCTACCGTTTATAGGCCTTTTGCAACAGACCCCCATTGAATCGCTGAGCGTGAAAACTAGCGCCAGATACCGTTTATAACTCTTTTATTACACCAGCCACCTCAGTTCGTCACAGCAAGCCCCCACGCAATACCGTTGCCCCACGGTCTCGGCATGGTCCTTCGGGAATCCAGGCTAAGACAAACCCTCAAAAACCCAATGAAGGAAACTTCATCCTGAAAGGTGACTACATGTCAAAGAAAAAAGGACTACTAGTTGGTGCAGCAATTGCAGCACTCTCACTCGTAGCATCTGTTCTCACCACATCATCAGCTAAGGCTGCTGGTTGTGCTGATTACGCAGAGTTCGGAAAGTTCAACAACGCAACAGTTAAGATTTTCGCGGGTATTCGCGATCCTGAAGCAACTGTTATGACAAACATCTGGAAAGAATTCACAGCTTGCACAGGTATCAAGATTGCTTACGAAGCAACTGACCAGTTCGAGACACTTCTTCCAGTACGCGTTAAGGGCGGAAACGCACCTGATATCGCACTTATTCCACAACCAGGTCTCGTAGCAACAATGGTTGCAACAGGCAAAGCTGTTCCAATTTCAGCTGCAACACGTGCCAATCTCAACCAGTACTACAACAAGGCATGGCAGTCATTTACAACAATCAACGGCCGTATCTACGGTGCACCATTTGGCGCATCATCTAAGTCACTTGTCTGGTACTCACCAGCACAGTTCAAGAAGCTTGGCGTAACAGTGCCAACAACATGGACAGCAATGGAAGCAATCGGAGCGAAGTTCAAGGCTGCCGGAGCTAACCCATGGTGTGCAGGTATTGAATCAGGTGCTGCAACAGGTTGGGCTGCAACTGACTGGATCGAAGAAATGGCTCTTCGCGAGCTAGGTCCTAAGAAGTACAACATGTGGTGGCAAGGCAAGCTCAAGTTCTCATCTGCAGATATGCAAGGTGTAATGGACAAGGTAGCTGCTTGGGTTGGAACTAAGGACCAGGTCGGTGACCTTAAGTCTGTAGCAACACGTCGCTTCCAAGATGCAGGAGTTCCAGGACTCAAGAACGGTACATGCGGCATGTTGCAGCAGGCATCGTTCTACTCATCAATGTTCCCAGCAGGAACCACATTTGGTCCTGCAGGAGATGCTGATGCGTTCTACCTCCCAGCAACAAATGCAAAGTTCGGTAACCCTGTAGAAGGCGGAGCTGAATTCCCAGTTGCATTCTCAACACGTAAGGAAGTTGGCGCAGTCCAGGCTTACCTCGCTTCACCTGCATACGGAATTCCACGTGCAGCTGCAGGCGGATGGACATCTGCTAACACTGGTATCCCACTAGATACATACAAGGATCCAGTACTTAAGGCTGTAGCAACACAGCTTCAGAACAAGTCAGGTGCGATCGTGTTCGACGCATCAGACTTGATGCCATCAGCTGTGAACGGTGCTTTCTGGAAGGAAATCACAAAGTTCTACGCAGAAGGTAAGTCAATGAAGGATGTTGCAGCAGCAATCGACGCTAACTGGTAACTAATACCAATTAGAACGATTTCTTAAGCAACTACTAAAGTAAGTAGAAGTAAAGGAGCCGGGGCCCGCATTAGTGGGCCCCGGTCTCTTCTTTAAATTTTGTAATTACGGTAAGTTGAATTTTATTATTGGTTAAAGGAAGTAGGAAATTCTTGTGATTCCATGGTCTGAGATAATTCACTCATCATGGCCCAAGATTGCCCAAATTCTTGCAGTCCTTGCCATTTTCTTTGGTTTCTATGCAATTGCATTTGCAGCTGGCTCTCGCATTAAAGGAAAGAAGCAGAACGGTTTAGCGCTCTCACTTTTCTTAGCACCAGCAATCATTTTGGCGATGACTGGCCTGGGAATTCCAGCCATTCAAACTTTTATGGAATCTTTTAAGAACGCCGATTCATCGAAATGGGTAGGTCTGGCCAACTACACACGCGCAGTCAAAGACCCTGATATTCGCTTAGCTTTCTATAACACCATTGCATGGGTTGCTATCTGCCCAGTAGTTGTTACATCACTCGGACTAACGCTCGCAACGATGCTCAATAAGATGAAGCGCGAAGCTTTTGCGAAGTCACTGATCTTTATGCCGATGGCAATCTCATTCGTAGGTGGTTCCCTTATCTGGAACATGATGTACCAATATGAAGAACCCAATATGCCTCAGCGTGGACTTGTCGGACAGGTAATGCGCGCACTCGGGATTCCGCTGCAACACCTTCTCTTATGGCACCCATGGAACAACCTCTTCTTAATGGTTGTCTATGTATGGGGCTTTACAGGTTTTGCCATGGTGATCTTGTCTGCGGCAATCAAAGGAATTCCTACTGATATCGAAGAAGCAGCGCAGCTCGATGGCGCAACAGGGCTTAGGTTATTTCGCACCATCACAGTGCCGATGGTTAAGACCACCATCATCGTGGTTCTCACAACGGCCATGGTGGGCACACTCAAACTCTTCGATGTCATTCACACAATGACCGGCGGAAACTTTAAGACCGATGTTCTCTCAAACCGCATGGTCGATGAGAACTTCGTCTACCTCAACTACGGTCGTGGTGCATCCCTTGCCGTACTGATCTTCCTCGGTGTTCTGCCTATTACCTATTACAACATTCGTTCCTTGCGCGCAGAACGGAAGCATTCATAATGTCCATACTTACAACAAAGAAGAATAAAGGCGTTGTTGCAGCCCATAGCAACCGCCCATTTACATCTCCTATTGCTTCAGCGATTGTCACCGTTGTTGCGGTGTTATGGACAGTTCCAACCTTTGGTCTCGTTGTTACCTCTTTCCGTAAGAAGGAAGATATTTCATCCAGCGGTTGGTGGAGCGCATTTACCAATCCACACTTCACGCTCGATAATTTCCGCGCAGTGTTATCAACTGGCAGTGGCGAAGTTGGCACACAAGGAATGTTGCCCTTTGCCATTAACTCACTTGCAATCACAATTCCGGCGGTAGTTCTCTCGGTTGGTTTTGGTCTCATGGCAGCTTACGCTCTTGCCTGGATTCCATTCCGCGGAAGCGATCACGTCTTCTATGGTCTCTTTGCGCTGCAAGGTGTTCCACTGCAGCTTTCA
>JBAWXP010000030.1:0-9871 GCA_037143995.1 Actinomycetota bacterium | reverse complement strand
ACTCCATATGTTCTAAACCCCAACGATGCACAGAAGGGGTATTACGTATATGCGTGGGCGGGTATTGCTTCCTCGATAGACAAACTTCGCATCATGACCTATGACTATTCAGTGTCAAAAGCTGGTCCGCTTGGTCCGATTACATGGGCTGAACGCACAGTGCAATATGCAGTTTCGATAATGCCGGCATCGAAGGTATTTGTGGGAGTACCTGGCTATGGCAGAGATTGGGTCACTGCAGTCTCAGGTATTTGTCCATCTAACGTGGCAAGCGCAGTCAAAGTTGGCGCCAAGGCTGCAACTTTTGTTATGCGCGATGCTGCAACACTTGCTGCGACATACGGTGCAACGCCTTCCTATAACGAGCAATTTGGCGAGATGACATTCTCCTATCAAAAGGTTTACAACGGAACAACTGATTCAGGGCTTTCGACAACATGTACTGCATCCCGAACCGCTTGGTATCAAGATGCCAAGAGTTGGGCTTTGCGTGCAGCGCTGGTAACAAAGTATCGAATTGGTGGAATAACCGCTTGGACTTTTGGTATGGAAGAACCACTTGCTATGGAATCTATTCGACAAGTTGCGAAAGAAATTGCTCCAGACCAGGTCAATCTTGTGGCATCCCTTGATAAGGCGAGCGTTGACTATGCAAATCCAATAGTCATTTCTGGATCACTGAGTATTAAAGATAAATCACCGGTTGCAAACGTTCTCGTTCGTATCGAAGGAAGATCGGGAAGTGATATCAATTATCGACTCCTTGCAACAGCGACAACAGGTGCGGATGGAACATTCCAGAAACCACTTATAGTTGGAAAGACGACAGCAGTTCGCGTTTATTCAGAAGGCACATGGGAGCGGTCTGAAGGAGTAAGCCCAGATATGCCAGTCACCATTAATCGATTGCTTACCTTAACCGCGCCTGGCACAGTCAAGAGCGGAGAGGCGATATCTATCTCTGGAATTGTGCGTCCTCGCGTTGCTGGAAATTATGTGCAAGTCGAATCCCTAGTAGCAGGTAGTTGGAAACCGGTGGGTCAACCAGTAACAACTGATGCTCAGGGTGTATTTGTCTTCACGATCACTGGTCAATCTCGCGGCGTTCTCACACTTCGCACATCAGTAGCTGCAGATGCTCTGTGGACTGTGGTTACCTCACCAACATTTAATATCATTATCCGATGATGGTAAAGATTGCAGATCAGCTTGAGGCAGAGATCCAAGCAATCTTTTCTGGCGATACGCCATGGGTCACCATTGTTTGGGATGATCCAGTAAATCTGCAGACCTACGTTGTCTATGTATTTATGGAGCTCTTTGGTTATCCCAAAGCACGAGCGACTGAGCTGATGCTCCAAGTTCATAATGAAGGTAAGGCAATCGTCTCTAGCGGCAGCCGCGAAGAGATGGAGCATGATGTTGCACGTCTGCACGAGTACGGTTTATGGGCAACGCTGCAACGTGGTGATCAACTGTGACCTCGACAGAAGGTTTTGCGCGCCACGGTGATCACTCGTATATCGCTCAATTTGGTGAGAGTGAGAAGGAAGTTCTTCTCAATCTCTGCGAACAGATTATTGAACTCTTAGCAGAACGCACCGATCACGGACATGACGATCCACTTGCTGCAATGGTCGGCATCACTTCCCACGATTCACCTCCGGACGATGAGGTGCTGCACCGCCTTCTGCCCAATGCATATGCAGACCAGGTAGATGCATCCGAGTTTCGTAGATATACCGAATCCACACTTCGGCAGAAGAAGCAGGCGCATGCAATCTCCATGCGCATCCATTTGAAATCAGCGGATGATGGAATGGTTGATCTTGATCATGACAATGCCAATGCATGGCTTGGTGCACTCAACGATATTCGTTTAGCGCTCGGAGTTCGCCTGAAAGTTGAGAATAATTCGCATGAGGATTTAGAACTGTTAGCACCTGATGATCCACTTCGTGGCGTCTACGCTGTTTATACATGGCTTGGCTGGTTACAAGAAACACTTCTTTCTGCCCTCATTGATGATGCAGATGAAGATGCAGAAGCTGCCCTCGGTGGCTCTTGATTATTTGTAAAGAAATGAGAAGGTAGGATTGCACTATGTCTCTGGAAATATCGCGCGCATTCGTTGATGCAATCGCTGAACAATCACGTGCTGAGTATCCAGATGAGTGTTGTGGTGTAATTCTTGGCCCAGTAGGTTCTGGCAAGGCAGTTCGCCACAAACCCATGCTCAATGCAGCGCATTCGCCAACATTTTATGAATTTGATCCTAAGGATTTACTCGCGCTCTATCGCGAGGTCGACGATAACGATGAAGAGATAGTTGTGATTTACCACTCGCATACAGAGACTGAGGCCTACCCATCGCGCACAGATATCGCTTATGCCGGCGAACCAGGTGCTCATTATGTCCTTGTCTCTACACGCAAAGAGATTGCACCTGCAATTGAATTTCGCTCGTATCGCATTATTGATGGCGTTGTCACAGAAGAAGCTGTATCAATTACTGATTAGCCATCTCGATTAGAGTTCACAGCACTTATTCGACATAATTGCACTATGTCAATCGAAGTACGTATCCCAACAATTCTCCGTCCTTACACACAAGATCAGAAATCAGTGGAAGCAGAAGGTTCAACTCTTTCTGCAGTAATTTCTGATCTCGATGCGAAGTACATAGGACTTGGAGAACGATTGCTTGAAAATGGTGCACTGCGCCGCTTTATCAATGTCTATATCAATGATGAAGATGTTCGTTTTCTTGGTGGCCTTGATGCTCCGATTAAAGATGGAGATTCAATCACTGTCTTGCCTGCTGTTGCCGGTGGCTAGCCATGGCTCGCTATGACTCACTTGAATCTTCCGTTGGTAACACTCCACTCATAGGTTTACCGCGACTTTCTCCTGCTCCCAACGTTCGTTTATGGGCCAAGATGGAAGATCGCAATCCAACTGGTTCTATTAAAGATCGCACTGCTCTCTCAATGATTGAAGCAGCAGAACGAGATGGATTACTAAAACCTGGTTCGACAATTCTTGAACCCACAAGTGGAAATACAGGAATCTCACTTGCTATGGCTTCGAAGGTGCGTGGATACAAACTCATTTGCGTGATGCCCGAGAACACAAGCCCTGAACGTCGCCAACTTCTTGAGATGTGGGGAGCAGAAATTATCTCTTCCCCGGCAGCCGGCGGTTCCAATGAAGCTGTGCGCGTTGCGAAAGAAATTGCTGCAAAGAATCCTGATTATGTCTTCTTATATCAATATGGAAATCCAGCAAATACTGCAGCTCACTACACAGGTACTGGCCCAGAAATCTTTAAAGATCTTCCCACCATTACACACTTTGTTGCCGGTCTTGGCACAACAGGAACTTTGATGGGCGCCGGGCGATATTTGCGCGAGCAGAAGCCTGATGTGCAGATCATCGCCGCCGAACCTCGTTACGGTGAATTGGTCTATGGCCTACGCAATATTGATGAAGGTTTTGTTCCAGAACTCTATGATGCATCCGTCTTAACTCGCCGCTTCTCAGTAGGTGCCGAAGATTCTGTAAAACGTGTACGCGAACTTCTTGAGGTAGAAGGAATTTTCGCGGGAATATCTACTGGCGCGATTTTGCATGCAGCGATTGCGATGGCCACCGAAGCAATGCGCGACGGTCGCGATGCAGATATCGCCTTTATTGTCTGCGATGCTGGCTGGAAATACTTATCGACTGGCGTCTATGGCTCGCATATAGAGGAAGCTACCGTTGGGCTCGACGGCACTCTTTGGGCTTAACGCAAGTTAGACTTGCACCATGAGTAACGCGCCAATCGGTATCTTCGATTCTGGCGTCGGCGGATTAACGGTAGCTCGCGCGATTCTTGATCAACTTCCCAATGAATCAACTCTCTATATTGGAGATACTGCGCGCGGTCCTTATGGTCCAAGGCCACTTGCTGAAGTTCGCGACTTTGCTCTCGAAACTCTCGATTTTCTTGTCGACCAAGGTGTGAAAGCAATTGTGATTGCCTGCAATACAGCAAGTGCTGCGATGTTGCGTGATGCGCGTGAGCGTTATTCAGTGCCGGTGATTGAAGTAATTCAACCTGCGGTGCGTCGCGCGGTAGCTGCAACTCGTTCTGGAAAAGTTGGGGTTATTGGAACTCGTGCAACCATTGATTCGAAGGCTTATCTCGATGCCTTCGCAGCTGCTCCACAATTGAAGATTGAATCCATTGCATGCCCACTCTTTGTTGAATTTGTCGAGCGGGGTGAAACTTCCGGTGCTGCAATCACCACAGTTGCCCGCGAATACTTGCAGCCGATGATCGATGCCGAGGTCGATACCTTGGTTCTTGGGTGCACGCACTATCCACTGCTTACCGGTGTGATTTCCTATGTCATGGGCAACCAGGTCTCGCTGGTATCTAGCGCTGAAGAGACAGCGAAAGATTTATATCGCGTTCTAGTTGAAAATTCTCTCCTGCGCGAACCATCAGCAGAGCTTGCAACGCATAAATTCCTAGCAACAGGAGATGCAAAAGCATTTGAAGTTTTGGCACGACGTTTCTTAGGGCCAGAAGTTGGTTCTGTTCAACATCAAGATCTCTAAACACACCGCACTACTGACGAAAATGGGGCATGAAATGGCACGCAACGACGGACGCGCAGTACATGATCTTCGCGAAATAAAGATCACTCGCGGTTGGCTCGATCACGCCGAAGGTTCCGTGCTTGTCGAATTCGGCAAGACTCGCGTTCTCTGTGTCGCATCCTTTACTCCAGGAGTCCCTCGCTGGTTAAAGGATTCGGGAAATGGTTGGGTTACATCAGAGTACGCAATGCTTCCACGTGCAACACATACTCGTTCAGACCGTGAAAGTGTGAAAGGCAAACTTGGTGGACGTACACAAGAGATTTCACGTCTGGTTGGACGTTCACTTCGTGGCATTGTTGATATGAAAGAACTTGGCGAAAATACAATTGTTATCGATTGCGATGTTCTACAGGCAGATGGTGGAACACGAACTGCGGCAATTACAGGTGCCTATGTTGCACTTGCTGATGCAATTTCATGGGCGCAGAAGCAGGGCCACATCAAAGCTGGAGCAAAGCCGCTTGCTGATTCAGTTGCGGCGGTAAGTGTTGGAATTATTGATGGAGTTCCTATGCTCGATCTCTGCTACGAAGAAGATGTGCGCGCTGAAACTGATATGAATGTTGTCTGTTCTGGCGATGGCCGCTTTATCGAAGTGCAAGGAACAGCAGAAGGTGCACCTTTTGATCGTGCGCTTCTCGATTCTTTGCTCGACCTTGCAGTTGCAGGGTGCAAAACTCTTACAGATCTACAGAAGCAAGCACTCTCCAAGTAATGCCACATACGCTCTTACTTGCAACGCGCAATAAAGGAAAGATTGAAGAGTTTCGTCGCATCCTTGATGCAGTTGCACCTGGTGAGATTGATCTTGTAGGGCTTGATCAATTTCCAGATCTTCACGATGTCATCGAAGATGGAGCAACTTTTGAGGAAAATGCCTTAAAGAAAGCTCGAGAGATGTCACTTGCAACGGGCATTCCGGCAATTGCAGATGACAGTGGCTTATGTGTTGATGCACTTGGGGGAGATCCAGGAATTTTTTCTGCGCGCTGGGCAGGAAACCATGGAGATGATGCAGCAAACACTGCAAAGGTATTAGAGCAATTGCGAGATATTCCAGATGAATCACGATCTGCACACTTCACATGTGTTGCAGCGCTCTATCTTCCCGACGGACGTAGCCACTGCGAAGAAGCCCATTTCGATGGGTGGATTCTGCGCGCCCCAATCGGCCAATACGGATTTGGCTATGACCCCATCTTTCGTCCAGATGGTTTAGAGCTCTCCAGCGCGCAAATGAGCGCAGATGAGAAGGATGCAATCAGCCACCGGGGAAAATCACTCCGTGCAATAGCACCGCATGTGATCACTTTGCTTAAAACCCTAGGTTAAACTTTTCCCATATTCCGCCGTTACTTAACTCAAGGAGATACACCGTGGCAGTAAAGAAGAAGAGCGCAGCTAAGAAAGCTGCACCTAAGAAGTCAACCGCGAAGAAGTCAACCGCCAAGAAAACGGCGAAGAAGTCTCCTGTGAAGAAGACCGCAGCGAAGAAGAAGACCGCAGCGAAGAAGACAACTGCTAAGAAGGTTGTCAAGAAGGCTGCAGCGAAGAAGACAACTAAGAAGGCTGTTAAGAAGTCTGCTGCAAAGAAGTCGACATCTTCAAAGGTTGTTATTCCTCCAGTTCCAACAACAGGTGGATCTCGCGTCAACGTCTCAACAACTCCAACATCGTCTTCACGACCAGTCGCCGCTAAGGCAACATCAAAGCCATCTGCAGCGCCTAAGCAAGGATCTTCAAGCAAGGTTCTCTTACTTGTTCTCGTTGGAGTCGTGCTACTTGGCGGAATCGTTATCTCAAATTCAAAGAAGAACACAGATGATGCAGCCCCAACACCTGCAGCAAGTGCGTCAGCAACTCCTGATGCAACAGCTTCTGCAACAGATGCAGCAGCTGTAACAACAGGTGAAGCCCCATCACGCTTTATTGGAAATTGGAAAGATAGCGCCAAGTCAGTCATGGTTATTTCATGGGTCGCACCGATGGGCGATGTTAAGGGCTACAAAGTTGAGACTCGCTCTAACTTAGGTGCTTGGACTGCAGTATCAGAACTTTCTGCAACAACACTCTCTGCAGAGTTTGCAAAGAAGTCTGAAGACGGATCAACTTCATTCCGCGTCTCTGCAGTCTATGCAGATGGCTCACTCGGAGTTGCTAAGGCATTCGGATTTGCAGGCCAGTTCGAATAATTCTTATAGAGAAACCCCGTCCATAACTGGGCGGGGTTTTTTTATTTAAAGGCTTTTCTCTATCTCTGCAACATAGACCGCGACTCCAGCTGGAACCAGATGCACTCCATCAGGTGCGAAATATTCTGGATGACCTTGCGAAATTGAGTTCCAATCAACAATCGTCACATGAGAGTAATTTCGTGCAACATCTGCAAGGAGTGCATTGTTGCCTTCTCTCCAAGGACGAGGAACTGCCGTATTTACAACAATTATTTTTGGTTGATCTTTGACGACATCAAAGATTGCAACAACTTGTTCGCGAGTCAGCGCATTGTTATTTCCTAAATCAAAGACGACAGTTGATCCCACTACCTGTGTCTTGTCATGAACCATGACATCGAGAAGCTCGGGGGCCTGTCTTCCAATACGAGCATTAATCAGCGCGATGGGGTGGTTCTCACCCAGTGCCGATCGAATACCGAGGATTACAGAGTCGCCAGTGACCCACAGCCCACCTGCTGTAACAGCCTTTATCTCTGATGGCTTTGCAGTAAGAGATGCTTCAAGGCGAATCCGCTCCTGCTGTGAAATATGAATCGCACGAATACTGACAAGTGAGCCAATCACCATAAGGAGAACTACTAATGCGGTGAATGAGCGAGTCTGAAGATTGCGATCCTTTTTAGTTCGATATTTGAGGCCTTTGAGCCAATATTGGAAGACACCCCGGCGGATAGGCAGCTCGACATAGCGAAGTGAAATATCACTCAGCGCAAAGACAATCAAAATGCGCAGTGCGTAGAGAGCCCATTCTTGTCCAGCAAGATCCATAGATGGCCGCGTTACTTGGAAAATTACCCAATGCCATAGATAGATTGAGTATGAACGTTCGCCAATCCAGAGAAATACAGGATTTTGTAGAACTGGGGCAAAGCGCGAAGCTGGATGTACGACGGACATAATGATTGCAGCGCCAAAGAGTCCCGCAAGTGGAAATGCGATCTTGTAGAGCGTTGGTTGTGTTTCATCGATAAAGAGGAAGCAGGAAAGAATTCCAATAAAGCCAAAGACTCCAACTCCATCAATAAAGTTTTGTGCTTGCTTGGTGACATTGACAGTGAAGTTCTGTGGAATCCAGCTAACGGCAAGTGCTGCGCCAAGAAAGAGTCCGATGCTATGTGTATCTGTTCCAAAGTAGACGTGGCTTACCTTCGATGCATTTGAAGCATCGAGTGAGAAAGAAACCAATAGAAGTGCAATTCCAGAGGCCGCTGCAATAACGAGAGATGCTGCAGGAATAGCTTTCTTTCCCAAACGCTTAAGAATGAAGTAGAGAATGAGCGGCCACACAAGATAGAACTGAGCTTCGACAGCTAGCGACCAGGTGTGCTGCAAAAGCGGAGGGCGACCGATACTTTCAAAGTAATCTTGATGATGGGAGACAAGCCACCAATTCATTGTGCCGGTCAGTGAGAATGGAGTATCTGTCAGCAGCCGTTTGATCGTATCTGGCGCCCAGATACCAATTGCAATAATGGTCGAAACCAACATAAAGATGAGCGCTGGTAGCAATCTTCGCGCACGAGCGATGTAGAAGCCGCGAAGGTCTAAGCCACCACTTTGCGCGATTGAATCGAGTAGTAATCGAGTAATGACATAGCCAGAGATAACAAAGAAAAGGTCAACGCCGAGAAATCCGCCAGGAATCCACGAAAACCCTAAGTGATAGAACATGACTGCAATAACTGCGAGTGCGCGCAGCCCATCTATTGCAGGGATGTACTGGATACCGCGTTTGGTAGCCATCGAAATTACTTACGCTTTGCTGAAGTTTTCTTAGCAACCTTCTTGACAGTCTTCTTGGCAGCTTTCTTTGGGGCCGCAATAGCGGTACGTGTGCGCTTGCTCTCTACTCGAATGGGCGCAGACTTCTTTACAGTGCCATCTTCGTTGATTGAGTTATCAACGACTTGCTGCATCTTCGCTAAGCGAGCAAATGATGAATCTAGCTTCTCTCGAGATTGCGCAATTGCGCTCTCTGCAGCTGTGAGGGCTGATGCCTGGCTGCGATAGAGACGCTCGGATTCAGCGATGATATCTGCAAGCCATGCACGGTATTCGACCACGTTCTCTGCAGCTTCAGAAATAACACGCTCTGCCTCGCGACGAGCAGCTGATGTAAGTGCAACTGCATCACGACGCTTGGCATCGACTGCTGCATCTGCTTCACGAATCTTTGCATCAGCAACAACTGTCGCTTCGCGGCTGGCATCGCGTACAAGCTCTGCCGCTTCAACTTCAGCGGTGGAAATATATTTGCGACCACGAGATTCAGCTCCTGCCAAGATGCTGCGCGCCTTGTTTTCGGCGCCTTCAAGTGTGTCTTTTGCACTGCGAGTTGTCTCAGCGATGAGTCTGTCGGCAGTCGAATGTGCCTTTGCTTCACGGGCTTGTGCTGATTTGATCATCGACATCGCAGTTTCAGTTGCGAGAATTTCAAACTCTTCACGGCTTAAGCCAGTGATGTCACGACGTGAACGAAGATCAGCTAACTGTGATTCGAGGTCGCGGATGCGGTCGACAGGGTTAGCTATAGGTGCGCGCTCTTCTTCTTCGCGAAAACCAACCCAGCTGCGGAACTTCTTCTCTGCCATGATGTGAACTCTCCATCGATCTCGAAAATGAATTACAGAGCCCAAGATTAGGGCATCAGGCTACTTTCGGTAAATGGCGATGGAGACCGCTAAATACTGCGAAATCCATGCAGCGAGCACAAAGATATGGAAGAGCTCGTGGAAGCCAAAGTATTTGGCATATCTACCGGGCAATTTGAGCGCATAGAAGATTGCACCTATCGAGTAGAGCAGGCCCCCGATGATGATGGGAAGTAACACCCAAAGACCACCCTCTTTATAGAGCTGAGGTGTGTAGATAACTGCAACCCATCCGAGAAGTAAATAATTTGCAACATAGAGCCATCGAGGTGCACCAACCCAGAAAACTCGAAGCGCAACGCCCATCAGTGCGCCAGTCCACACAACAGC
>JBAWXP010000029.1:0-10257 GCA_037143995.1 Actinomycetota bacterium | reverse complement strand
GTGTTGGCGGTACCTAGGTCAACTGCCATATCGCGGCCGATGAATGACATTCTGTTAGACATTTATTTCCCCTCGAAGAAGATTGCTATTTCACGTGCAGCAGATTCAGGTGAATCAGAGCCATGAACAATATTTTGTACAACTTTTGTTCCTTGATCGCGAGCAAGGTCTCCGCGAATTGTGCCAGGGGCTGCAACAGTTGGATCTGTTACCCCAGCAAGGGAGCGGAATCCTTCGATGACGCGATTGCCTTCGGCAACGAGTGCAACGATTGGTCCTGACAACATGAATTCAACAAGCGGTTCAAAGAATGGCTTGCCTTGATGTTCTGCATAATGCTTTTCAAGAAGTGCACGATCTGCGTGCAACATACGAAGTGCAGAAATTGAATATCCCTTTGCTTCGATACGTGCAATGACTTCGCCAACCAAACCGCGTGCAACGCCATCTGGCTTAACTAGGACGAGTGTCTTTTCTGTGCTCACCGGTGCAGTCTATTAGGGGTTGGGAGTTCGTGAAGCCATGAGAGCTGCCCGTATTGCCTCACCCCTGCGCCCCACCACAATGGCTGCAATCCAGAGTCCCCCGAAAATCAGCCCCACGATGGCCATAGAAGGCACGACAACGGCATACCCAATCATCAGAAATTGTAAGAGTGAACCAAGAATCCAGCCTGTGCGCTTCTTGAGAAGTCCCGGGGTGAGAAGCAAAAGTAGCGCGATGATCGCACCAGCAACAATTGTGGAAGGTTCGTGATTATCTTTTGCAAGCAACATCGCAAAACCCATGACAAAGAATTCCATCACAAGAACTGCAGAACCAAGTACTCGCATTACTTTGCTTCCTTTGCAAATTTCTTACGGACGATTGCGCGCGCTTCACCGACCGATACAACTGAGCCTGTAATCAGAACTCCAATTGTATCTTCACTCAACGGGCGAATCGAATCTTTAACCGCTTTATCGATTGCCTCAGCAATGGATTGGGAAGTGAATACTCGGTCGGCTCCAAAAATTTCAATTGCCATCATTTCGAGGGCATCAACTTTCATAGCTCGAGGTGATGAATTTGCCGAAACTATGACTGAATCCATGACTTGCTCTAGTTCAAGCAAAATTCCACGGACATCTTTATCTGCCATCGGAGCAAAGATTCCAATTACTTCATCAAAGGTAAATTCGCTCTGAATAGTGTCTGCGATTGCTGCAGCTCCATGAGGGTTATGTGCTGCATCTAGGATAATTGTTGGGTCGCGATGGACGATTTCACAGCGGCCAGGTGAAGTAACCTGAGCAAATCCTGCTCGCACAGCCTCGATATCGAGATCTTGATCGCCGAAGAATATTTCGACTGCAACAAGGGCTGCTGCTGCATTAGAAGCCTGATGCTTTCCATGAAGGGGAATATAAATATCTGTGTAAATCTCTTTCGTGCCTTGGATGGTGAGCAATTGTCCGCCCACAGCAACTGAGCGCGAGATGACCGAATATTCAACGCCTTCACGAGCAATCTCAGCGCCAACAAGTGCTGCTCGCTTGATGAGTTCGACTGCGCACTCAGGTTCTTGCTGTGCAAGAACAACAAAGCCACCTTCCTTGATAATTCCAGCCTTTGTTTGCGCAATTTCAGTCAGTGTTTCACCTAGATATTCAGTGTGATCAAGGCCAATAGGCATAATTACTGAAACATCGGCATCGACAACATTCGTTGCATCCCATAGGCCACCCATACCTACTTCAATAACTCCAACATCGATGGGGTGCTCAGCAAATGCTGCAAAGGCGAGAGCTGTAATGGCTTCGAAGAAAGATATTGGATGTTCAAACTTTGCATCCATGAGATCTAAATATGCAGAGATATCGTTGAAAGAGAAGATGAGCGCCTTTGCATCTATGGGCTGACCATTGATTGCAATCCGTTCGAGATAACTCTCAAGGTGCGGGCTCGTAAAGCGGCCCGTGCGCAGACCCATCTCGAAGAGTAAAGAATCAATCATGCGCGAAGTCGTTGTCTTACCGTTGGTGCCGCCGATATGAATTGTTGGGTAGGTCAGTTGCGGAGATCCCAAGATATCAACCAACGCTGCAATCCGATCGAGCGTTGGTTCGATACGAGTTTCAGGCCAACGAGCCAGGAGCGCTTGCTCGATTGCATCGATGCGCGATTGATCTTCAGGTGAAATATGTGTCATTACTTCAACGCTGCAAGTTGTGCTGTGATGCGTTCAATGTCGGCAGAAGTTGCAGCCATGCGTTCCTTAATTTCAGTCACTACATCGGCGGGAGCCTTGGCCATAAATCCCTCGTTGCTCAACTTCACTTCTGCAGTCTTCATATCCTTCTGCGCAGTGATGAGATCCTTCTCAAGACGAGCACGCTCTGCAACTACATCTACGGTGCCCGATAAATCAAGTTCGACCTTCATGGAACCAATTTCGACAGATGCACTGGGCGTAAACTCAATCAGTTCGAGTTTAAGTAAGAACGCCATCGCACTTGCATAGGCAGTGACATCAGCTGGTGCGATAAATCGGCCCGGGATCTTCTGCGATGGCTTAACCCCTTGATCGTTACGGAAGCGTCGAACTTCCGTGATGATTTTCTGTAGTTCACCAACGAGTGACTCTGATTTCTTATTGATATGTGCTGAATCAGACTGTGGCCACGCAGCTGTGACGAGAGTTTCTCCCCCAGTCAAAGTTGTCCACAGAGTCTCGGTGATAAATGGCATTACTGGGTGCAGTAATCGGAAAAGTGTGTCGAGTACATGGCCAAGCACACGCTGAGATGCTGCAGCGTTTCCAGATGCAAATGTCTCTTTAGAAAGTTCGAGATACCAGTCGCAGAGGTCATCCCATGCAAAGTGGTAGATAGCCTCGCAGGCACGAGCGAACTCGTAGCTTTCGATGAGAGATGTGTATTCGGCAGTTGTTTCTGCAAGGCGCGAGAGAACCCACTTATCGATATCTGACAGTGTTTCAACTGCAGGAAGCGGGCCCTCGACTGTTGCACCGTTCATCATGGCAAAGCGAGTTGCGTTCCAGAGCTTTGTTGCAAAGTTACGAGAACCTGCAATCCAATCTTCGGCAAGTGCCTGATCTTTTCCTGGGTTGGAACCACGCGCCAAGGTAAAGCGAAGAGCATCAGCGCCGTACTTGTCGATAAATTCAAGGGGATCTACGACATTGCCTCGAGATTTAGACATCTTCTTGCCGAATTGATCGCGAACTAAACCGTGCAGAACGATTGTATGAAACGGTGGAACGCCATCCATAGCAAAGAGACCAAAGAGCATCATGCGTGCAACCCAGAAGAACAAGATGTCATAGCCAGTAACAAGAACACTTGTTGGATAGAACTTCTTTACATCTGCAGTGTTTTTAGGCCATCCCAAAGTTGAGAACGGCCAAAGTGCTGATGAGAACCAGGTGTCGAGTACATCGGGATCTTGTGTGTAACCAGCCGGTGCACTTTCACCAGGACCAACAACGATGACCTCATCATTGGGTCCATACCAAACTGGAATGCGATGTCCCCACCATAATTGGCGAGAGATACACCAGTCGTGCATATTGTCGACCCACTCGAAGTAACGCGGAGCGAGTTCTGCAGGTTCAATCTTTACTCGACCATCGCGAACCGCGTCCCCTGCTGCCTTTGCAAGTGGTGCAACTTTGACAAACCATTGCTTTGAAAGTCGCGGTTCAACAGTTGTATCGCAACGAGAACAGTGACCAACAGCGTGAATGTAAGGACGTTTTTCAGCAACGATGCGACCCATCTCTTTAAGCTTTGCAACGACTGCAATGCGAGCATCGAAGCGATCCATTCCATCAAATTCAGTTCCAGTTCCTGCCATAACACCGTGCTCGTTCATAATGACAACGAATGGGATGTTGTGGCGAACTGCCATTTCAAAGTCGTTGGGATCGTGGGCTGCAGTTACTTTGACTGCACCTGTTCCGAAATCAGGATCTACAAGTTCGTCGGCAATGATTGGGATCATGCGGTTTACAAGTGGAAGCAGTACTTCAGTACCAACCAGGTGCTTATAGCGAGGGTCATCAGGGTGAACAGCTACTGCGCCATCGCCCATCATTGTCTCGGCACGTGTGGTTGCAACAACGATGCTCTGATCACCATCGCCATAACGAACTTGAACAAATTCTCCTGCATCATCTTGGTGTTCTACTTCAATATCTGAAAGCGCAGTCAAGCAACGTGGACACCAGTTGATGATGCGTTCGGCGCGATAGATGAGTCCTTGATCAAAGAGCTTCTTAAAGATTGTCAGAACTGCTTGTGAAAGATTCTCATCCATCGTAAATGCTTCGCGAGACCAGTCAACTGAATCTCCGAGGCGCTTCATCTGCCCAAGAATCTGTCCGCCTGATTCGGCTTTCCATTCCCACACTTTCTTAACAAATGCTTCGCGACCTAAATCGTGACGACTTAAGCCCTGAGTCGCCAACTGTTTTTCAACAACATTCTGAGTAGCGATTCCCGCATGGTCCATTCCTGGAAGCCAGAGCGCTTCAAAACCTTGCATGCGCTTCATGCGCGTTAAGCAATCCTGCAAAGTTTGATCGAGCGCGTGACCGATATGAAGATTGCCGGTTACGTTGGGAGGAGGAATAACAATGGTGAACGGTTCTTTAGATGAGTTTGCATCTGCAGTGAAATAACCCGCATCGATCCACTTTGTATAGAGAGGGCCTTCGATATCGCCAGGAACAAATGACGATGCTAATTCGCGCTTATCGGAGGACATGGAGCGCAGTCTAGTTCAAACTTTAAGCGCTCTTCTCCTCAGAAGGCTTCTCGCGTCGTGATGCTCGCTTAGGAATATCGCCTGTTCGAGGTACCAACGTTGGTGCTGCATGAGTTTCGATACAAGCCTTTTCGATAATCACCTTTGCAATATCGGTGCGGCTTGGGACGTCATACATCACACCAAGCAGTGCTGACTCCATGATTGCGCGAAGTCCACGTGCGCCTGTACCGCGATTGAGTGCGAGATCTGCAATGGATTCGAGGGCTTCGGGTGCAAATTCGAGTTCAACATCATCGAGATCAAAGAGCTTCTGGTACTGCTTTACCAAAGCATTCTTAGGTTCAGTAAGAATCTGCATCAGCGCAGGCTTATCTAGATTTTCAACACTTGTTAATACTGGAAGACGACCGATGAATTCAGGGATCATTCCAAATTTAAGTAGATCTTCTGGCATGACATCAGCAAAGATATCGCGGCGGTTCTTATCTTCAGCAGTTTGAAGTTCAGCACCGAAACCAACTCCCGATGAACCGCTGCGAGCTTCGATAATCTTTTCGAGGCCAGAGAATGCTCCACCTACGATAAAGAGCACATTGGTTGTATCAATCTGAATAAATTCTTGATGTGGGTGCTTGCGTCCACCCTGTGGTGGAACAGAAGCAACTGTGCCTTCGAGAATCTTGAGTAGCGCCTGCTGAACACCTTCGCCAGATACATCGCGAGTAATAGATGGGTTCTCAGATTTACGTGCGACCTTATCGATCTCATCGATGTAGATGATTCCGGTTTCGGCTTTCTTCACATCGTAATCTGCTGCCTGCAAAAGCTTAAGAAGAATATTTTCAACATCTTCACCGACATAGCCTGCTTCGGTAAGAGCTGTCGCATCTGCAATTGCAAATGGAACGTTGAGCATGCGCGCGAGAGTTTGCGCCATCAGAGTCTTGCCGCAACCAGTTGGACCGAGAAGAAGAATGTTTGACTTTGCGAGTTCGATTCCATCTTCATTGCGAGAGTCGCCTGATTGCACGCGCTTGTAATGGTTATAGACCGCAACAGAAAGTGACTTCTTTGCGCGATCTTGCCCGATGACATATTGGTCGAGGAATTCAAAGATTGCTTGTGGCTTAGGAAGTTCGCTTAAACCAAGTGTTGTTGCTTCGGAGAGTTCTTCAACGATGATCTCGTTACAGAGTTCGATACATTCGTCACAGATATAAACGCCAGGACCAGCAATGAGTTTCTTGACCTGCTTCTGGGTCTTTCCGCAGAAAGAACATTTGAGCAGATCGTTAGCTTCGCCGATACGTGTGGACATGGGATAAGAATAGTTTTTAACCCCACTTTATGAGGGTCTAATCAGGCTGAACTCTGTTCGCCCTAAGAAGAAATTGCACCGCGAGGTGTGTAGGGAGGCCGTGAAGACTTCATCTCCTTTACTCCAGGAACGAGCAGGACTACTGCGCAAATAAACAAGTGAAATGC
The DNA here is from genome assembly GCA_037143995.1 of Actinomycetota bacterium. GTDB lineage: Bacteria > Actinomycetota > Actinomycetes > Nanopelagicales > Nanopelagicaceae > Planktophila. Next base: position 3,999 of record JBAWXP010000029.1, on the reverse strand, counting down.
TGCAACACCGATGAGCAGTTCTCGTTCGCCGAAGATATTTACGAGCGGCCCTGCAAGAGCCATGCCAAGTGGCATCAACCCCAGGGAGCCCATGTAATCAATTGCAAATACTCGACCCTGATATTCAGCCGGCACTTCGCGCTGAACTTGTGTTGCCCAAAATGCCTCCCACGGCCCCACAGAAAATCCCGCGATGAAGTAAGCACCAAAGATCAAACTTTTGGAGTTAGGAAAAGCCAAGACAAGTGGTGCAAGAATAAAAAGCCCCCACACAACGACAGAAACGAGGCCAGGGTTCTTCACCTTTGATTTGATACAGATGACTGCAGAGATCGCACCACCTGCGCTAAAGAGGGCAGCTGCCGTTGCAAAGACAGAGGCAGTTCCAAAATCTCGCTTTGTAATAACTGGTAGCAAGACATTCTCGACGCCAATAACAAGCATGAGTTGAAGTGAGGCCATGATGATCATCGCCGCAATCCACTTGTAATACCAAACAACTCGAGCACCTTCACGTATCTCTTCAACAAAAGTTGTTTGTGGGTTCTCAGATGCAACCTTTGGGCCTTCATTAATACGAACTAGAAGAGCCGCACCTACGAGGAAGAAGATAGATGTTGCAACATACGTTGCATGGGTTCCAAGTGAGACAACAATGATCCCTGCGATGCCAGGACCTGCAATAGTTGAACCTTTCAGCGCAATTCCACGCACCACATTTCCTGCAGGCAATAAGTGATCCGGCAAGATACTTGGCATGATGGCACCTGCAGCGGGGCCACCGAATGCATCACTTACGCCCATCAAGACGACGATGCCACCCAGGATCCACATAGAGATGTTCTTAGGGTCAATGAAAACCACGACGCTTCCGATAATGGCGCGAAAGCCATCGGCGAGAATCAAAATTGTTCTGCGTGGCAATCTATCTGCCCAGACTCCCCCAACAGGAGCCAAGAGCACTCCTGATAACACGCGCACTGCAAGAATTAATCCCAGTGTTGTCGCACTTCCTCCTGCATCAAGGACTGTCACTGCAAGTGCAATAGGAAATGCTGACATTGCTATGACAGTGAGAATTCCTGAAATAAGGAGCGCTCTATAGGCGGGAAATGAGAAAAGGGCGCCGGGTTCGAAATATTTCTTCAACATTTCTTGACCGACGCCCCTCTAGTAAATATTAATTATGCGACAGGCTTAGCCTTTCGTGATGCCATAACCTTATCGATAATTCCGTATTCAACTGCTTCAACTGCAGTAAGAATCTTGTCGCGTTCGATATCTTTTTCAATCTCTTCGACAGTTTTATTTGAATGCTTTGCAAGCATTGTCTCGAGCAAGCCACGCATACGCATGATTTCACGTGCCTGGATTTCGATATCAGATGCCTGTCCCCCACCTTCAGATGAAGGTTGGTGGATAAGGATTCGTGAATGTTCGAGTCCGTAACGCTTGCCCTTGGTTCCACCCGCAAGGATGATCGCAGCAGCCGATGCCGCCTGTCCAAGACAGATTGTTGTGATGTCTGGGCGAACAAATTGCATCGTGTCATAAATAGCAGTGAGCGCTGTAAATGAACCACCAGGTGAGTTGATGTAGATCGAGATATCACGATCTGGATCCATGGATTCAAGTGTCAAAAGCTGTGCCATAACATCGTTTGCAACGGTGTCATCGATTGCTTGACCTAAGAAGATGATGCGCTCTTCGAATAACTTTGTATAAGGATCGAGGCGCTTGTAACCGTAGGCGGTCTTCTCTTCGATTGTTGGAAGAACGTAGCGGTTTGTAATTTCTTGAATGTGCTTCATTACTTCTTACCTCCCGCAATATTGGCTTCATTTGTTGCAACATGATCGATAAATCCATAGGCAAGTGCATCCTTGGCATTGAACCAATTGTCGCGATCGGAATCTGCGATGATCTTTTCAAGTGGCTGACCAGTGTGCTTTGCATTGAGTTCAGACATTGTCTGCTTTGTAATTGCCATCTGTTCTGCCTGAATACGAATATCTGTGGCTGTTCCGCCGATGCCACCAAGTGGTTGGTGCATCAAGATGCGTGCATGTGGCGTTGCATAGCGCTTGCCGGGAGCACCAGCTGTGAGCAAGAACTGGCCCATCGATGCTGCCATTCCCATCGCAACAGTTGCGACATCGTTCTTGATGTAATGCATAGTGTCGTAAATCGCCATTCCTGCTGTGACTGAGCCACCAGGTGAGTTGATGTAAAGGTAGATATCTTTTTCAGGATCTTCAGCAGCGAGAAGGAGCATCTGCGCACAGATTGCGTTAGCCATTTCATCGCGGACTTCGCCTGCTAGAAAGATGATGCGTTCGCGGAGCAAACGGCTATAAATCTGATCACCTAGTCCCATAAGTTCTGAACCAGCTGAGCGGGCAACTGTTGTGTTGTCCTGTGGGTTATTAAAATCCACGAGTCATCCTTCCGATCGTTTTACTTGTATTGACCTTAACAATTGCGGAGGCAAAATGCTTCCCAAATTGGTCTTAATTGCCCCAAAAGAGGCGATGTTCGCTTACGGCTAAAGAAAGTTATTCAGCAGCGGGTTCAGATGGCGCTTCTTGAGCGATTTCGTCTTGTTGAGGACGTAGGGCTTCAAGTTCGACCTTGTTACCTGATTTATCGATAACTGAGATGCGAGCGAGTACTGATGCAAGTGCTTTAGCGCGAGTTACTTCAGCAACTACTTGGCTGATCTGTCCCGCCTTCTGAAGTTCTTGAGCAAATTGTTCTGGACCCATTCCGTAGCGCTGTGACATGCGAATGAGGTACTCAGTTAATTCAATTTCATTCACCTGAACTTCTTCAGCCTTGACGATTGAATCAAAGAGGAAATCAGATTTGATAGATGAACGAACTTGACCATCTACTTCAGCGCGGTGTTCTGCATCTTCCATGCGGCCTTCACCTTCAAGGTGATCATTGACTTCATCAAGAACTATGTCATCTGGGACTGGAATATCTAGATCTGCAAGTAATTTTTCAACAAGGAGATCGCGAGCCTGTGCGCCTTGTTCCATCTTCTTAACGCGTCCTAAACGTTCAGTGAAATCTGCACGGAGTTCGGCAACTGTGTCGAACTCAGATGCAAGCTTGGCAAATGAATCATCCAGTGCTGGAAGCTCGCGCTCTTTAACAGCCTTGACCGCGATATCAATATCGCCAGTCTCGCCATCTTTCTGGCCAACGAGCTGAGAAGTAAATGTCTTTGTATCGCCTGCGCTCATGCCGATAAGTGCATCATCGAGGTTATCGATCATCTTATTGGAGCCGACTTCGTAGGAAATTTCATTAGCCTTGCCGCCATCTACTTCAGCGCCATCAATGCGGGCTGTGAGATCGATTGTCACGAAATCGCCGTTGGCAGCTGCGCGTTCGACTGTATTGAGAGTTCCGAAGCGAGCGCGGAGCTCGTCAATCTGCTCGTCAATATCCTTGTCAGAGACTGCAACATCATCGACAGTAATAGTGATCTTCGAGAAATCTGGAAGTGTGACATCTGGGCGCACATTGACTTCAACAGAGAAATCAAGCTTCTCGTTATCAACAAAATCAATGGCATCAACTGTTGGGCGACCCACCACCAAAACATCATTTTCGCGAGCTGCAGCAACATAGAAATCCTGGATTGCAAAGTTAATTGCCTCATCGATTACTGCCTGACGACCAACGCGCTGATCGATCATTGCATTAGGAACTTTGCCCTTGCGAAAACCTGGGATATTTACAGTGGAAGCTACCTTCTTATACGCAGCATCTACATACTGACCAAGCTCGGCGTAAGGAACATTGACATCTAGACGAACGCGAGTTGGTGAAAGTGTCTCGAGAGTGCTCTTCACGAAGTGCTCCTTGTAGTTTGCATTGATAAAGCTAAAGCTTTAGAGAAATCTGGTCGGGGCGGGGAGATTCGAACTCCCGATCTCCTGCTCCCAAAGCAGGCGCGCTAGCCACTACGCTACGCCCCGAGGCGCA
>JBAWXP010000028.1:0-10268 GCA_037143995.1 Actinomycetota bacterium | reverse complement strand
GGCTTAATCTGCTGGAGCTGGCGGAATGTTGCAGAGAGAACATTGGGATCCATCAAACGAATATTGGCGATGGTTGTCGCATCTTTCGCGAGCTGTCCAGCACTGGTGGAAAGCGTTGCGTTGTAATCCTGAACTGAAACGTTATTGAGATCGTAGGCAGTACGTGTTGCATCGATATTGCGCTGAATATATGGCGCTTCCTTCGATGACTCAGATGGCTTGACCTGGAACTGTTGAATAGCACCTGGGTAGAGACCAGCAATCAACACAGATGAAACAACAAGGAGCGCGGTCCCAGCTGCTGGAAGTAACCATGAACGTCGAACGATATTTGCAAAGAAGAGAAGCGCGCAGATAACTGCAATCGCAGAGAGAATTGCTTTAGCCGGCAGCGTTGCATTCACATCTGTATAGGTAAGTCCATTGATTAATTTGCTCTCTTTGAGGGCAAGTGCATATCGGTCAAACCAGTAAGCAACTGCCTTCAGAAGCACAATGAGACCGAGCAAAATCGAAATCTGCACACGAGCTGCAACAGTGGTGCGATCAGTCTGCACGGTCGTGCGGATTCCGCCATACATGTAATGGATAAATGCACTGGCAAGAGTTGCTAGGACGAGCGTTGAAATTCCCCAGCCAATAATCGCCTGCCACATAGGAAGACGGAATGCGAAGAAGGAGATATCTAAACCAAATTGTGGATCTTTGATTCCGAAGTTTGTTGCATTCTTAAAGAGCAACCACTCGCGCCAAAAGACAACTCCAGAAGTTCCAGCAAAGTAGGCAAGCACACCAACAACGCCAAGGAATACCCAGCGGCGGATTGGTTCAATTTGGCCGCGAAGTCTTTCTAGGCCGCTCATCTCAATACTGGTTGGAACATAGAGAGGACGGCGCTTGTAGGCAATGTAGATATTGAGCGAAATAACGAGAGAGGTAACTATTCCTACGAGAAGAAATAGCTCAATTTTCGTTGTAAGAACAGTTGACCAGACGCTGGTGAAATCTACTGATTTAAACCAGAGCCAATCGACGTAGTAACCAGAGATATAGGTAAAGAGTGCACCGAGTGCAACCAAAATACCTGCAGTGATAACGAGTGGGCTACGGCTTCTATTCATGCTCCTAGATTAGTACAACCGCTGACGCCTGCAGAATGCAGAGAAAGTGGCTGCTGGAGGTAGTCGACAGCCTGATTGAGGTTGGAAATGGCAATAACTGAGATTCCCTCAACGCTTTTGGGAAGCTCGTCGCAATTACTTCTTGAAGCAAAGAGTATGGAAGCTCCCGCTTTCTTAGCGGCGATAATTTTCTCGGCAATGCCACCGATAGCTCCGACAGTGCCATCGGCTGCAATGGTTCCAGATCCGGAAATCTTTCTGCCCTGCAAGAGATCTTCTGGCGTGAGAAGTTCGATGAGGCCGAGTGAAAATATCAGTCCACCACTTGGTCCTCCGGTATCAGGGAGATCTACATTGATGGCAGAGTCATCAAGGTGTGATGTATCAATTGTTGGGTAGCGCCGTGCAAGTAAATTCTTTGCAGCAGTAAGCGCATCGCTCTGCGAAACTTTCATCTCTTTCTGAGATTGCACTTCTTCGGCTTTCGACGATGTATTTCGTTGATAAATAACAGATCGTGGAAAGACAACACAGTCAGCGCGCGCCCAACAGCTCAGAGCTTCTGCTCCTAACACCTTTGCATCCGGTGTCGAGACCCAAATCGCTAAGAGGTAAATCTCGCCATTGGGCTTATATGTTGTCGCAGCTGAACTCTTAATTGTGAGTACCTTAGGAAAGAGTGCAGTGCCATCACCTGGTTGCAGAATGACAAAATTTACTGGGGCACATATTGCAGCGATAAAAACAAGCGCGAGAAAGAATGTGATAAACCGAGGAGTACGAGAGAAGCGAAGATTCATCCGTGGGCTCGTGAGTCGCTAATTCTTCTCATCTTCTGGGACTTCTTCCGGAGCGCCTTCACGAAAAGAATCTTGAAATCTCTGAAATTGACCGACAGAACGGGTGGTCTCGTTCTCGAATTTACTCTTGAACTTTCCTACCCAGATGACATAGCCAATTCCGCCCAGTAACGCAGTGATAGGTACAACCCACCAAATCAGAGCGGCAAATGCGCTCGTGCCTGCAAGGGTGTACATGTAAAAATCTTAGCCCTTTCGGGAAGAAAGCGCCCACTCTGGCTGTTACATCTCATATAACGCCATGACATCTCTTGGATAGAATGGCCTGGATACGAAATCTTCATTGATTAAGAGTTGGAGTTACTGATGTCACCTTTTGGTTTTACTCCAGATGATGGAGAAGATGAAAACGGTAAATCTGAAGATCTCAACGCGATGATGCGTCAGATGCAAGAACAGATTCAGAAACAATTTGAACAGCTTGGAATTAATCCCGCTGGCTTTGCAAACCCTTTTGCAGCATTTACTCAAGGCTCACACGAAGTTTTGCCCCCTGCAGTTGTTCGGGATACAGCAAAGAAATTCGTTCAAGCTCAAGGTTCGCAACCCGTGGGAACATCAGATGTCACTGTCGTCAATAACGCATTTGAATTAGCAGATCTCTGGCTCAATGAAGCAACAGTCTTTCCAGCAACGACAGGAAATACATCCCAGCGCGCAGTCAGCAGATTGGATTGGGTCGATGAGACTCTCAAAGGTTGGCAGGCCACGATGGAGCCACTTGCCACCGGGTTATCTGCGGCAATCTCTACGCTCTTAGATGAAGCTGTTGCTCAACAGAGCCACGATAGCGATGCCGATAATGGTGAAACGATGGCTGGGCCAATGGGCGCAATTGCAGGGTTACTTCGCACATTTATCGGTTCACTGATTGCTACTCAATTGGGGCAGGCAATCGGCGGTATTTCAGCAACAGCAACCGGTGCACACGATGTGGGGCTGCCTCTTCTCGATCCCGCTCGCCCACTGTTAATCCCTGAAAATATTGAGAAACTCAGCGTTGGCCTTGAGATTCCAAAGACTGAAATTTACTTATTCCATGCGCTGCGCGAAGCCGCGATCGCACGTTTATTTGAACATAACCCATGGCTTGTCTCTTATATCCGCAGCGCCATCGTTGATTATGGCCGCGGCATTCATATCGATATGGAAGCTATTCAGCGTCAAGCAGAAGATGCGATGCAGAACTTTGATCCATCACAGATGAACCCTGAATCCGGTGAAAATTCTTTCACTATCGCGCTCAACAATGGAATTTTTACACCAGAAGAAACTCCAGCACAACGTGCTGCGCTCTCAAAGCTCGAGACAGCACTTGCACTTGTCGATGGTTGGGCAGATGAAGTAACGGCACTAGCTGCAGGTGATCGACTTCCAGCGCTGACACAACTGCGCGAGATGTATCGACGTCAACGTGCAACGAGTGCGCCATCACAACAACTCTTTAAATCACTCCTTGGTCTTGAAGTAACTCCAAAACTTGCACGAGAGGCGAGCGCCTTCTGGCAACAGGTGCGCGAATCAAAAGATATTGCTGCCCGCGATCACATCTGGAGTGGAATTTTGCCAAGTGCCGAAGAGTTACTCGAACCTGAGAAGTTCTTAACATCGTCTGAGATTCCCGATGACCTCAGCGGACTTCTCTAGCTCGTATCTCACTCGCAATTATTTAGATAGAGAAAAGCGAAGTCCCCGGGCGCACATTTCGATATCAGCCTTCCCCTTGCTGATATCAAACGGTTATCCGAGGACTTCGTAAGCGCAAACTACGATGAATATTGAGCAGAATCAAACGGAAATCACTAAGACACAGATAATTTTTTCTGTCAAAAAATATCGATAACTCAATAAAGAGTTGCACTATCTAATACATTTCCTCAATGAGTACTGGAGACTTTTCAGGCGAATTTGAAGAGGTCACACTCCCTGGCGTCGATGAGGGTGAAATTCTCGTCATCCGCTCTGCTCGTCGAAAGAAGAGCATCTCTGCCTACAGACAAGGTGGGCGAATTGTCATATCTATTCCTGCGCGGCTCAGTAAGGCCGATGAGCGAGCGATTGTTCCCGAGATGATTGCCAAGATTCGCAGCCAAGAGGCAGCTAAGACACCTGGTGAGGCCGATCTGATTGCTCGCATCGATGAATTACTGACTGAGTTAGCTCCAGAGATTACTGAGCGGCCAGTTTCAGTAACATGGCGAGCAATGCGCGAGCGCTGGGGATCATGCACCAGTGTGGATCGCTCGATTCGAATCTCTGATCGATTAAAGCTCGCCCCTGACTACGCCCTTGATTACGTCCTCTTTCATGAGGCAATCCACCTTCAATACTTCGACCATGGCAGCGAATTCACCGATGTATTGGCTAGATTCGAGGGCTCTGAGCTAGCCAGCGCCTATCTCGATGGCTATGAGGCGGCCGAGCGAGCGATGCTTGCGCCCCTAGAACTAGAAAAGCTGTAGGAAACTCGCGAAAATCTAATCCACAGATTCCCCGCGTAGAAACGGCCTTTTGAGCGTAAGCGGGGGTATTGTTTCGACCAGTACGCATGAGCGCCAAGCACATGTGTCGAACGGAGGCAAAAATGGCAGAGGTAGAGACATACAAGGGTGACGCTTACTGCGTTAAGTGCAAAGAGAAGCGTGATTTCGAGGGAACTGTAAAGATCTCAGACTCTGGTCGTCGCATGGCACAGGGCATCTGTCCAGTGTGTGGCACCAAGGTAAATCGCATTCTCGGCAAGAAGCCAGAATAAGTTTTTTCGTCACCAGACGTAAGTTGTAACCCTCGCTCACATTGAGCGGGGGTTATTTCTTTTCTTGACGCACAGTCGCCACAGGCAACCTCTGTGTCAACGCACGGGCTGCTTGCTCACATATCGCGTACAAGCTGGCGCCACGTAATCGCTATCTCAACCATCATCTGCCGCTATGAGAAAGCTCAAGCGAGGCGTCGCTCTCTACGCAACAGATATCACCGGCTGCTATCTCGCAGGAAGTAAGAAGCGAGCAGTAGCCATCACCACACCGATCGAGAAAGCATTTCTTGCAACCCTTGCCAGCGGCGCGAGCGAGGATGCGATCGACTCACTACTGTCCACGCTGGCGCCAGCCGAGAAGGTAAAGATTGAGGAGCTCGTGGGCGCCCTCGAAGACGCACAACTCTGCCAGCTGCGAGAAGGAAAGCTTGCACTCTCCAAGCGATTTATCTCAAGCAGTGATGGTCGAGCGACAAAAAATAGTCGACCTGAAATGGATGCAGCATTTATTCAACTGCAGACTCGCGTGAGCGCAGAACTTGAACAGACTCAGTGGATACACGGTGTCGATGATGGCGGGATAGAGATACTCAGCGCTCGCCAAGATATTCTGATTGAGATTTCTGGAACCAGCCGCGTTGCCACCATCTTGTATTCATTGCTTCTCGCAAGTGGTGCAACACAGACTCGCTTTGCTCCTGGCTTCCGCGAAAAGTCTCCTCTCGTCGGCGATATTGATATTGCAATAGGAAGTTTCACAACAAGTCATGTTGGTTATTCCTTTGATAAGCAGTGCGAGGTACTACGAAGAGAGCTTTCACTCTTTCCACTTGATCGTGAGAGTAATTACCTTGATGAAATTTCAACTCCTGAACTTCGAGTGCATTGCGGCGATATCGATCCAGAGAAGCTGGCGATGTGGATGAACACTGGCCAACCATTTCTCCATATTCCGACACCACAGGCAGATCTTGCTCAGATTGGACCTCTCGTTATTCCGGGCCAATCACCATGTCTGCGATGTCTTGAATTATCTGAAAGAGATCAAAGCGGAGTTATTTATACACAGCAACTTTGCCACGATGCAGGAGTTGAATATCCCGTGATTGCTGCGTATTACATTGCAGCCCTTGCTGCCTCGCAGATTCTTGGCTACTGTGAAAAGCAATCGAGTGAGATCACGGGGAAAGTGATCTCACTCGATTATCAAGCACTTGCACATCCTCAGGTTCTCACGATTGCTCGCCACCCCTTATGCGGTTGTGCTTTCTAGTTCTGCTTAGATCTGATCTTCCATAAGACGAGCAGCTGCAATCACCTGACGTGGTGGTCGACCTGCGCGACGCTTACGTTCGATGATGACGCCATCTTCGATCAGTTGGCCGCCCCATACACCGCATGGCTCTTGGCGAGATAACGCGCCATCGAGACACTTGTTACGTACTGGGCATGTGCCACAGAGCGCCTTGGCTTCAAGAATTCCTTGGTCTGTCTCAGAGTAGAAGAGCTCAGGATCTGCCACATGGCATGGCAAGGTAAAGGCCTTGGCGTTGTCATATGAAAACGTGACATCGTTCAAGCCAATCTTCTCGCCGCTATCTGCCCAGCCTGGTACCTGTAGTTCGCTGAAGAGAACTGTCATAGCTCTCACCTCTTCTCTCTGTGTGTCTTTCTTCTTCTATTCGGTTTGGTTGTGGAAATAAAAAAGGACCTTCAAATCCTTAGTGGATTTGAGGCCCTTGTGGGTCTGATCGGTGTTACTCGACTAGAGCTCCTGTGGCCTCAACCACTGCATAAAAGTTGGCGTAGAACGCTGACTTTGTTGCTGTGGGCCAAGCTGCGCGCTTATGAGTGCGCTTAGCTGTGGCTGTTGAGGTTGTATGAGCAGCAGAAGGAACAGACGCACGAGCGCCTGCTGTTGTTGATGTGAATAGTGAATTCATCTCAACGCCTCCTGTAATAGTTCATCACGTGTGTGATGGAGCACTAAGAGTACGCGATGAGATAGAGCTCTGGCAAATGAATTAATTAACCTGGCGAACCCGCGAGTAACCCTGATTCACGCAGGAATGGGCTCGGGCTCTTGCGGTATGAGATATGCAAATCAGCCTTTGCCCGCGTGATTCCCACATAAAAGAGGCGCCGTTCTTCATCAATGGATGCATCAGATACCGGCAGTTGGCCCTCAGATGCACCGATTAAAAAGACGCGTTCCCACTCAAGGCCCTTTGCTGCATGCAGGGTTGCCAGCGTTACAACAGGCATTGTGGGTGGATTATTTTGCTGCACACGATCTTCAACTTCACGTAAATATCCGCGCAGAGTCTTAGGTGTGAAATTGTCATCGTCATCGAGTTCGCGAGCCAAATGCAACAGCGCTGCAATGCCATCGATTGCCTCGCCCGTTAAATAAGGCTGCGCCAGCGTGCGAAGTTCATCGATCCATCCTTGACCTTCGGCCGGAATAACAGATGCCTTACGAACTTCACTTAAGAAATCTCGGACTTCTCGGCGATCAAAGAAACGTTCGGTGCTGCGCACTTGATAGGGCAGATTTAACTTCATCATGGCGCGCTCTACGCTCTTGAGCTGCGAATTGGTGCGAGCCAGGATTGCTACTTCATGTGGCGCGGTGCCGTCTGCAAGTAGTTGAGTGATCTCTTCTAAGACGCCTGCAACTTCGGCAGTCTCATCAGAGTAGCCAATAACGCTCGGTTTAGAACCATGGTCATTTTGTGCAACGAGTTCTTGCCCCATCGAACCGTGGCGCAACAGCGCATTGGCGGCAAATGTAATTTCAGGAGTTGATCGATATCCAGTGCTGAGACGAATTACTTCTGCATCAGGAAAACGTTGGGTAAAAGTATTTAGGAATACCGGAGTAGCACCAGCGAATGAATAAATTGTCTGAGCTGGATCTCCGACAACACAGATGTCGTTTCGTTTTCCAAGCCAGGCATTTATCAAACGTTGCTGGACTGGAGAAATATCCTGATACTCATCAATCGTGAAGTAACGATATTGATCTTGCACTCGCTCACGGACTTCACGCTCTTCCTCCAACATGGCGGCACAGAGAAGCAATACATCTTCAAAGTCGATAGCGAGCTCTTGCTTCTTCACAGTTTCATAGGCTGTGTAGATCTGCACCATCTGTTCTGGCAATACGCGAGGTTTCTGCATGCGCTTACTAATTTCATCGATGTAATCAGAAGGGGCAACTTGCGAGACTTTTGCCCATTCAATTTCAGATGCAATATCGCGCATTAATTCGCGGTTCGTCACACGGATTGCTTCGCTTAAGCCTGCCCGATTGATTGCCTCGGTAAGAAATCCCGTCTTTGTTGTAATCAAATCTGGTGTACGGCCACCGAACACAGAGGGCCAGAAGTACAAGAGCTGTTTCAGCGCTGCTGAGTGAATGGTGCGCGCTGCAACTTGTGGAACACCGAGTGAGCGCAATCGTGCCCGCATTTCACCTGCAGCCTTTGCAGTAAATGTCAGCGCCAATACTTTCTGCGGATCCATGGTGCCGATTGCTGCGGCATACGCGATGCGATGAGTAATGGCGCGAGTCTTACCGGTTCCGGCACCTGCGATAACACAGACAGGGCCGCGGGTTGCTAGTGCTACTGCGCGTTGATCAGAGTCGAGGGCAGCGAGGATTTCATCCTCTATCGCCATGTTTCGCCGCCAACGGCTTTCTCACCGAGCCATCCTTCAATCATCTTACGTGCAACAGAAATAGATGGTGGAAGTAGTAACGAACCATCTGCGGCAGCAGCCTTGAGTTCTGCGCGGCTAAACCATTTCACTTCAGTGATCTCTTCACCATCGCCTTGCGCAGCTTCTGGGTTATCAGTCACTGCTTCAAATGCAATCATGATGCTTGCCGGAAATGGCCATGGTTGAGATCCGAGATATGTAATTTCACTTACCTTGATATGTGATTCTTCATAGACTTCGCGCGATACACATTGTTCAAATGTTTCACCAGGTTCGAGAAATCCTGCAAATGTTGAGAATCGACCTTCGGGCCACACTGGTTGATGTCCAAGGAGAATACGATCTGCCCGATCTTTAATAAGAACTATGACTGCAGAATCTGTGCGCGGATGATGTTGGCTCTGATCGGTATCGCAATAACGCGCTGCTCCCCCAAGGTCAACGCGAGTTGCGCCACCGCATCGTGGACATCGTGGATGTGCCAGGTGCCAATTACTCAGAGCTGTTGCATGCAGCGCTAGTTCGGATTCGATCGGTGAAAGTTGTGCACCAATTTCGCGCAGAGTTGTAAAGCCCTCAGCTTTTACTTCATCGGCGACATCGCCAACCCATTGGGTATCCCAGACAAAATAGGGAGAGCGATCTGCCAGATCAAGACCTAAGAAGTAACGGGAACCTTCGGTGAATTTTCCTGAAGCAGCAATTGTTGAGATCTCAGCAGCAGATGTAAGGGTGAGTTTTTCATTGCCAACCGCAATCCGACCATCTGCGATATGAAGAATCTTTGCTTTCAGCCATAGGCCGTCGAGTGTGGATTGATTGGTTCGCAGTTCTCCGGCGCGGTCAATGCAGGATGGGTGTTGTTGAATCGCGCTCACAGGTGCAGGTTACTAGTCTGTGGGGGTGCGCCTCACCTCGTGGAATCTCCTGCATGGAATGGCCATTCCCCCAGATAAAAGTTCGGATTCGCAGGCCCTGACTCGAGCAATCCAATCCTTAGATTCTGATCTCTTCGCCCTACAAGAAGTCGATCACTTCTTACCACGTTCTGGTGCGCGAGCACAGATGCGAGATATTGCTGAAAGTATCGGTGCACGCGATTGGGCGATGGGTCCCAGTGTGATTGGTACGCCAGGTGAAAGTTGGCGCAAGAAGCACGAGCACGAACCAGAAATCATCTCCAACACATCTTCACATTCGGAATTAATGCACGAATGTTACGGAATCGGAATAGTTTCAAAGATTCCTGTCATCAATTGGCATCGACTTAATCTTGGAAATTCACCACTAGGACTTCCACTCATTGTTCCAGGGGACGAAAGCGGAAAAGGTAAACCTCGATTTATTTATGTCAAAGATGAACCTCGACTTGCTCTTGCTGCTGTATTAGAAAATGGATTAACTGTTGTTAATACCCATCTCTCTTTTGTTCCAGGATTTAATATGGCACAGCTTCGCCGCGTGAAGAAGTGGGCGGTACAGATTGCAGAATCAACTGGTACTCGCGCCATTGTTGTAGGCGATCTCAATTTGCCGAAGAATCTGCCGGTTGTTGCATCGCAATGGCAGAGCCTTGTTACCCAGAACACCTATCCAAGCTGGGGTGGGAAAATTCAATTCGATTACATCCTCTCCCCTGACCTGGCTTTCGGAGAATATTCCGTGAGGAATTTCGCGCCAACCGGGGTGAGTGATCACCTTCCTATCGGGGTAGAAATCTTCGGTTAGCAATTTTCTATTAATTCATTAGCCTTGGGGTATGACTACAGAAGCCCAAACATCGGCAGCCCAAACATCGGCAGC